>CALCOR010000032.1 GCA_937897085.1 uncultured euryarchaeote
CTTTGGGATCTCATGTTCTACGCCCATGAGAATCGATATGAGGCCTACTATTCAAATCATATGATGGGAAAAACATCGGGAGCCCACCCTGTGCTCGGGGCCACCGTGGGTCATTCATTTTCGGCTTAGTCAAGCAGAAGTAGATACGCTCTGTCCGGCGACTATGAAGGAAAGCGGGAAATGCCCCAAATGTGATAGTGACAATATTACGAATTTTAGAAAAATGGGTGGGTTCAGGTATTGGTGCAAAGGATGCGGTTTTGTTGAAATCTATGCTCCACTTGGCACAGTCAAAGGAATGGCCGCTGTATGGACAGTGGTGATAATTGGCTTTATCGGAGCAATGGTTTGGATGATAAATTCAGCAGGAATCTGATTGGAATTTCTCGGCACACGCCACCCTATCCCGGACCTCATTCGGATTGGTTGAATGCAGCCCTGACCGTGTTGCGCATCAGCATGGCGATGGTCATCGGACCGACCCCTCCAGGAACTGGACTGATCGTGCCGGCGATCGCAGACACCTCTGGGTGGACGTCGCCGGCGAGATGGTAGCCTCGTTCGGAATCATCATCGATACGATTCACACCCACGTCGATGACCGCCGCTCCCGGCTTCACCCAGTCAGCGCGCACGAGTTCGGCTCGACCGACAGCGGCGACGAGGATGTCGGCCTGCCTGCAGAGGCCTGCCAGATCATCGGTACGTGAGTGAGCGACGGACACCGTGGAATCGACACCCTTGCGCGCCAGGAGAAGCGAGACCGGGGTCCCTACGATTCTGGACCTCCCGATTACCACAGCGCGCTTGCCAGAGAGTTCGACTCCCCCCCAGTTGAGCAGGTGCACGATTCCGGCTGGTGTGCACGGCACCATGCCGTCCACACGTCCCTGCACAATCCGCCCCAGGTTCGAGGGATGGAACCCGTCGACATCCTTGGCTGGATCTATGAGGTCGGTCACCGCCAACTCATCCATTCCCTCGGGAAGAGGAGATTGTACCAGAATTCCGTGAACATCATCATTGGCGTTCAACTCTGCGACAGTGGAGACGACCCGCGAGAAATCCGTGTCCGCCGGCAGGTCGATTCGCGTGCTGCGGATTCCCACGCGTGCGCAGGCGCGCTCCTTCCCGCTGACGTAGATGTGGCTCGCTGGGTCATCGCCGACGATCACCACGGCAAGATGCGGATGCACTCCTGCTTCGACTAGTTCGGCCACCTGGGCAGCAACTTCGGCCTCTACTTCGGCCGCACACGCCTTGCCATCGAGCACCACTGCAGTCATGGTTCCCGGATGAACGGGAGAGCATTCCGCACTTCACGATTGGGGAGAGCCACCGGAGGGACTTGAACCCCCGACCGCCGGATTACAAATCCGGTGCACTACCAGCTATGCTACGGTGGCGCAACCCGCTCGACTTGCGCGTGCGACTTCAACTCGCCGCTGCCTGATACCGTCATCACTGCTGTCGGTACTGGTCCCAGTACTGCTGCTGGTCGTAGCCACCCCAACCCTGTTGCGAAGGGTCGTATGCTCCGTAGCCAGCCTGTTGCTGCTGGGCATATGCCTGCCACTGCTGCCACTGCGCCCACTGCTCCGCGGTGGCCTGTTGGGTTGTGGAATCGTCCGCCGCCATCTGCGCCTCGACCTCTCCGGTGAGATCACCCTCTTCGCTGTGAACTGCTCCTTTCGAGCGTATGGCCACGAATACGATGCCCAAGAGCAACACCATCATCACCGCCAGTACCATCAGCCATTGCTGCGTGATACCCCTCTCCTCCAACTGGCCAAGAACACCGTCGGCATCCCCTGGATCCACAACGTGTATGC
>CALCOR010000033.1 GCA_937897085.1 uncultured euryarchaeote
ATCCAATGCCCATGAGCCGGCGAAGTCGCCCGGTCGCATCAGCCAGTTCCGGTCGCGCTGACCCCTGCCCTCAGTCTGGGACTTGGTGAACAGGCGTTCTCCGGCCCCCGCTCCGCTACTGAGCAGTCGAGTATTGGTCGAGTCGACCTTCTCGGTCCACTCGGGCGTTCGTCCACCCCACGGAATCCAAGCTGCGAACGCGGTCAGCCGTTCGTCCCCACCGAGCCTCGCGCACGCGAGCGTGCGTGTTGCGAATCCCATCCGGCGCCAGCGGGTCTGTGCGAGTTCCCCGCGCGCCGTGTCAGCGTGCACGAGCAGCACCACCCCTCCTTCGGCGAGCACATCCGGGCGGGCAACGAGCGCGGCGAGCAGCATACCTGTCCAACCCGACTCTCCAGCAAGATCGAGCAAGCCAGCATCTTCGAGAGGCCCCAGCCTGCCCGACTCCGTGACCCCAGGGCTTCCCCTCGACTCGCCGCCGTCGAGATAGGGGGTGTTCCAGCAGATGACGTCGAACGGTCCGGCCACGCCGTCTGGCCAGGAACCATCCTCGCCTATTCCCGCTTCGACCACGTCGACTCTCTCTTCGACCCCGGCACGTGCCGCGTTTCCTCGACTCGCTGCAACCGCCAGCGGGTTGACGTCGCAGGCGACCACGCGCATTCCGCGCAGCGCGGCGGCGATGGCTGCCGCTCCGCAACCGCAACCGATCTCGAGCAGGCGCGCTTCAGGGCGGATTCTCAGTTCAGCGAGCGCCGCGTCGAGCAGTTCAGTGTCCTCTCGCGGCGGGTACACTGTCGCTGGAACAGCCACTCGGCAAGGTGGAGCGTCGGCCCCTCTGAAAACCAACTCAATTGCAGCACGGCTCTGCAATTCCAGTTCACGGGATTGCTGGTCGCCCATGCTTCTTCGCGGGCCGTTGCTTCGATTAGAGCATTCCCTGCAAGATTTTCCCGCTACCTTTATGCTGAAGTCGGCAGAACGGCCACTTGGGAACTCGTCCCCCAACCCTCGGATGAGACGGCGCCAATCGAGCGCCAGCCATGCCGGAGTGTTTTTGAACCACCCCCCGGTCCGCGGGTGGCCCACACCAACTATGGGCCTGTAGCTCAGCCAGGTAGAGCGGCCGGCTTTTAACCGGCATGTCGCGGGTTCGAACCCTGCCGGGCCCGCCTACCCAGGCGGGATACAGGTCCATGGAAGGAGGGGGCCGGGGGGGTTCCAGCATGGCCATCAAATCATCAACGAAAAGACGTCTGATCGACCTCGGTGTCGACGCCGACATCGCGAGCAAGTTGGCAGACGATGCCAACATGGACCAGATCAAGATGATGAGTACCAAGGAGATCGCCGCGAAGTCCGAACTCAAAGAGGGTAGTGATGGGTTCGAACACTTGATGGGCATCATTCGAGAGCAATCCGCCTCCAAGAAACGCAGTCGTTCGAAGCGTGTCACCCTTCCCACCAAGGTGACTGACGACGACGACATCCCCATGGGTGACACCAGATTCAACGTCCTGAACCACGAGTTGGTTCCTCATCACGAGCTTGTTCCCGAGGATGAGGAAAAGGAAGCCCTGGCACCTTGGAATCTAACACAGGAGGACGCTTACGGAGATGAACGACTGGCAAAGGAACTGCTGCCGAAGATTCTGATCACCGACCCCGCGGTGCAGGTGCTCAAGGAGGTCCACGAACAGGAAGACGAGGAACTCAGAGCCGGCTGGCTGGCCAACCGTGTTGTCCGCATCATCAGGCGAAGCCCGTCAGCGGGCAAACATCTCGCTTATCGGTTGGTGGTCGAGGGGACCTGAAGGAGGAGATTGCATGAAGGAGATTATCGAGACATTCTTTCGCGAGCGAAGTCTGGTGAATCACCAGATTGCATCATACGATGACTGCGTACCTAACGGGGACAACAAGATGGCACGCACTGAACAGATTGTGCGCAACATCCGCATCGGAACGGACGAGTTGGTCGAGGACGATGAGGGTGGGCTAATCAAATTGGACGTTCTAGACAATGAGATCACCATCCGCATGAAGAACATCGAAGTCGGCAACCCGACAATCCGTGAGGCAAATGGGGCAGAGCATCCGGCCAGTCCGATGGAGTGCCGCCTGCGAAAACTGACCTACATGAGCCCGGTCTTCCTAGACTTCACCATTCATCGTGACGACCACTTCGACGCTTCTGGTGAGCTAATCCCGATCTTTGAGGATAGGGTGCAGGTCGGCAACCTCCCGATCATGGTGCGCAGCCGTCGCTGCAACATGCACCCCTCGCACATCGACCTGAAGCGCAACCTCTCACCTAGCACCAGCGAAGAGGACCGCGAGCACTACATGCGGATGCTGCAGTCCAAGGGCGAGGATCAGTATGACCCCGGTGGTTACTTCATCATCAACGGGACTGAGCGCGTCCTCATATCGATGGAGGATCTTGCTCCGAACCGTGTCACCGTCGAGATGAACAAGCGCTACACGCGCAAGACCGAGGTAGCCAAGATCTTCAGCCAGCGAGACGGTGTGCGCAAGCCCCTCACCGTGGAGAAGCGCAAGGATGGCCTGCTGATGGTCAAGATCAGCAGTGCCGGTGCCCAGGTGATTCCCGTCGTGCTGCTCATGCGAGCGCTTGGAATCGACACTGATGAGAAGATATTCTCCGCCATTTCGGCTCACACTGACGCGTTCAAGTATGTCGTTGCCAACATCAACCATGTTCGCGATCCGGACACCAAGGACGCTTACGGAGTCGAGACGCAGGAAGAGGCGCTCAACTGGCTGGAGAAGAAGTTCGCGGCCGGACAACAGAAGGAATACCGACAGCAGCGAGTTCAGAACCTGCTCGACAAGGAGTTGCTGCCGCACCTCGGGACACTTGAGGAGAACCGCAACAAGAAGGCGATCTTCCTTGGCCGCATCGTGCGCCAGGTGCTCGAGATGGCCACCACTGACAAGGATCCCAACGACAAGGATCACTATGCAAACAAGCGCGTGCGCCTTGCAGGCGACCTCATCGAGGATTTGTTCCGGGTCAGCCTGCAGCAACTCGCCCGCGACCTCAAGTACCAACTGGAGCGGCATCACAACCGCAAGCGGGAGTTGAAGATCGGTAGTTGTCTACGACCTGATGTCCTGACTTCGAAGATCATGCACGCACTCGCCACAGGGAACTGGGTCGGCGGGAGAACCGGCGTGAGCCAGTTGCTCGATCGCACCACGTTCATCTCCGCACTCTCGCACATGCGCCGCGTCACCAGCCCACTGGTACGCAGCCAGCCGCACTTCGAAGCTCGTGACCTCCACCCGACGCAGTGGGGGCGCCTCTGCCCCAACGAGACGCCTGAAGGGCAGAACTGCGGTCTGGTGAAGAACGCCGCCCAGATGATCGACGTATCCGAGGCCGTGTCCGAGGATGATGTCAAGCAACTGCTCGAAGAAACTGGTGTGGTGGAACCCGAGGACTGGTCCGAGGGCGCACGCGTGCACGTGAACGGCGACATCTTCGGACTCCACAAGGATCCACATAAGCTGGTTGCTCACTTCAAGCGTAGTCGCAGGCGTGGTCGAATTCGACCCGAGGTCACCATCCGCCACGACGTCATCAACCGTGACATCTTCATCAACACAGACAAGGGACGCATCCTGCGCCCCCTGCTGGTGATTGACAACGGCAGCCTCGTCCTCACCAAGGAACATCTCGAGGGTCTGCGTGCCCGCGAGGTCACTTTCCGTGATCTGCTCAACGACGGTGTCGTCGAATGGGTCGACGCCGAGGAGGAGGAGGATCTACTCATCGCGCCGCGGCCGTACGTGCTGCCGCGCCGCTCACCGAAATTCAATCGGCCAATCAACCCCGACAATGTCGAGTGGCTCAATCTCGGTAAGGAGGATATCAAGAAGGCCGATCTTCGCGTACGCGTCCAGATGCCGAACGGCGAGTGGAAAGAGGAACGCTTCAAAGAGCCGCTGTCCTACTATCAGGAGGATTTCGACGTGTTGCGTCGCACGGAGAAGCGCGCTAAAGACGTCCTCGTCTACACCCACGTCGAGATTGACCCCCAACTCATCTTGGGCGTGTGCGCCAGCCTGGTTCCCTACCCGGAGCACAACTCGACTCCGAGAGTCACTGGTGGCACTGCCATGGTCAAGCAGAGCCTCGGCCTGAGTTCCTCCAACTACCGCCTGCGCCCGGACACTCGTTCTCACATGCTGCACTACTCGCAACGCTCGGTGGTCGGCACACAGTCGATGTCCACTACCAACTCAATCCATCGCCCCGGTGGGCAGAACTACATCGTCGCGGTTCTCACTCATCAGGGCTACAACATGCAGGATGCGGTCATCATGAATCGCGCTTCTGTAGAACGTGCTCTCGGCCGCTCGACATTCACTCGCACCTACACTGCTGAGCGCCGCCGCTATCCCGGCGGGCAGGTAGAGGAGATCGAGATTCCTGGAACCGGTCCTGACGAGGTGAAGGGGCGCAAGGAGAATTACGAGTATGACCATCTGGAGTTCGATGGCCTGCCCATTCCTGAGACATTCCTGACGGGCTCCCCCGATGACCACGCCAGCGTGATGGTGGGCAAGACCAGTCCGCCTCGCTTCCTGGAAGAAGGCCATGGTGCCTTCATGATGGGACAGTATCGCCAAGAGTCGAGCATGAACGTCCGTCATGGGGAACGGGGTCACATCGACCACGTGTTCGTCACCGAGAGCCTCGACTCGGGCAGGTTGGTGCGCATCACTCTGCGAACAGATCGTATTCCCGAACTCGGAGACAAGTTCGCCAGTCGCCACGGTCAGAAGGGCGTCGTCGGCCGCTTGGTAGCGACCGAGGACATGCCGTTCACCGTAGACGGCGTGGTCCCGGATCTGATAATCAATCCACACGCGATTCCCAGCCGCATGACTGTCGCCCACGTCCTCGAGATGATCGGTGGCAAGGTCGGCTCGATGGAGGGCCGTATCGTCGACGGCACCGCATTCTCAGGGGAGAAGGAAGAGTCACTGCGCGAAGGTCTGCTGCGCGGGGGTTTCAACCACACCGGCAGGGAGCAGATGATCAACGGCGAGACCGGCGAGACCTATCCTGCGAACATCTTCGTCGGCTGCATCTACTACCAGA
>CALCOR010000034.1 GCA_937897085.1 uncultured euryarchaeote
CTGGGCGCAACCGAGTAAGTCGCGGCCTTCAATGAGGTCGGGGATGGCCTGGGCTTGAATCGGCGTCGGGGAGACATAACCAATCTCGTCGAGGGCATCCAGCAGAGGCTGACAGAGATTGAGAGAAGTGAAATCCATAGGGGTCAACTCACATGTGTGCGATGATGGCAGCACCGAATTCACTGCACTTGAGCAGGGTCGCATCGTCCATCAGGCGCTCGAAGTCATAGGTCACCTTGCCCGCCCCGATGGCGCCCGAAATGCCTGCGATGATGAGTTCTGCTGCCTCATCCCATCCGAGATAGCGCAGCATCATCTCGGCAGAGAGGATCAAGCTTCCAGGGTTGACCTTGTCAAGACCTGTGTACTTGGGGGCGGTGCCGTGCGTAGCCTCGAAGATGGCGACGCCGGTGTCGAAGTTGATGTTGGCACCGGGAGCAATTCCGATGCCGCCGACCTGCGCCGCCAGCGCGTCGGAGATGTAGTCCCCGTTGAGGTTCATCGTGGTGAGTACTGAATACTCGCGTGGGCGAGTCAGCACCTGCTGCAGCATGGCGTCGGCTATGACGTCCTTGATGACTATCTCATTCCCGCTGTTCGGATTGGTGAACGAACACCAGGGGCCACCGTCGATCTCCACAGCACTGAATTCCCGCTGGGCGAGCGCGTATCCCCAGTCGCGGAAACCGCCTTCCGTGAATTTCATGATGTTCCCCTTGTGCACCAGGGTGACGCTCGGGAGATCGTGCTGAACGGCATGGTTGATCGCCGCCCTGACGATGCGTTCCGTGCCTTCGCGGCTCACCGGCTTGATGCCAATGCCGGATGACTCTGGGAAGCGAATGTTCTCGACGCCCATCTCGTTCTGCAGGAAGTCGATGACACGCTTCACCTCCTCAGTTCCCTCAGCCCACTCGATTCCCGCGTAGACGTCCTCCGAATTCTCGCGGAAGATGATCATGTCAACTGCTCCGGGGTCCTTCACGGGAGAAGGCACGCCCTCGAACCAGCGCACGGGGCGCACGCATGCGAACAGGTCGAGACGTTGTCGCAGTGCTACGTTCAGGCTACGGATGCCGCCGCCCACAGGAGTGGTCAGCGGTCCCTTGATCGACACTAGGCCGTCGCGCATCGCCTGCTCGGTCTCGGCTGGCAGCCATTCGCCGCAGGCATCGTACGCTTTCTGTCCTGCCAGCACCTCGACCCAGCTGATTTCTCGCCCACCTGCATATGCTTGCAGCACGGCAGCATCCACGACCCGTTGCATCACCGGCGTGATGTCGGTACCGATGCCGTCTCCCTCGATATAGTGGATGCGCGGGTGGTCGGGAATCCGCAGTTGACCATCGGTCATTGTGAGGGGAGAGCCTGTGGTCATCGACCGCGCCACCCACGCCCCCTTCATGAATGCGACGGCACATGTCAGAAGGGGGTTGCAGAAGGGTCATCGCACGGGTCGTAATGGGGGGAGTCATGGAAGCGAGCGTCGAGTGGCGTGAAGGGACGAAGATGACCGCGTACGGGAACGGCGCGACATTCGAGATGGATTGGAGCGGTGAGGGGTTGTCACCGGTGATGGTGACCCTGCAGGCGGCTGGAGCGTGCAGCCTTGTGGACGTCATCATCGGCCTCAAGGAACGGGAGGTGACCGGAGCACACCTCGCACTGACCGCCGAGCGCGCCGAGGAGAACCCTCGGGTGTTCACGCGCATCCACATGACCTACCATGTGCGCGGAATCGATCTGCCGCTGAAACTCATCGAACGACTTATCGAGCAGAGTCATGCGAAGTACTGCACCGTCTCGAACATGCTGAAACACACCGCTGAAATCACCTGGGATGCCCGACTAGACGGGTAGGCGCCAACTTCCGGATGCGTCCGCGCTTCTCACTGCTCGTCTGTAATCACACCGAGCTCGCGGGCTACCGGAAGCAGAATGGCGGGAAGGCGGGCTAGTTCACCAGATTCGTCTCCCTCACGCCAGACGCCCTCCTTGAACGGGACTCCGAGC
>CALCOR010000035.1 GCA_937897085.1 uncultured euryarchaeote
CCCTCATGGGCCGAGGTTCTTGCCGCCGTCTATGAACACGACGCAATGAAGTCCATTCTGCTCAGGGTATCCAAAGGGTGAATTGTCCTCCGGACGGCCCCAGCATCAATGAGAGCGCAGTCCATCACCTGCTATCCGCTTCGTGCGGCCATCATCTGCCTGCTCCTGCTCGCGTCCAGCTGGTCCCTGCTGGCTCCCTCGGTTGAAGCCCCTGAACCATCTGATGAGCAGTCAATCCATGTTGTCGCACGCAACAGCGGAGCCGGCCTTGACCCCGACCTCTCGTGGACCAACGTCAGCGGAGAGACAGGGCTCTGGTCCTACGGTGGAAATTACTTCTCGTGGGGAGATTACGACGCTGATGGCGACCAGGACCTGCTGGTCAACGGTGCCCGCCTGCTGGAGAACTCGGGCGCGCCCAACTACACCTTCACCGATGTGACCGGCGCGCGCGGCCTGCCAGGCGGGTACGGGACGGGAACCTGGGGAGACATCGACGACGACGGCGATCTGGACATCTTCCTCGGTGGCGGAAGCGTGGACGCCATAGTGCGCAACGAGGGCGCTCCTTGGTACAACTTCACCATCGATGCGGGCCGGACACAGGTCATCTCCAACTCCTTCCCGACCACCTCAGGGACGCTGCGCGATGTCAACAACGACGGCTGGCTCGACCTGTATGTCGCCAACGGTGAGAACTGGAACGACGGCAACCCGATTTACTACCGCGACTTCTTCTATCTCGGTGGCGCCAACGGATTCACGAATCGCAGCGACATGATACGCAGTGATGCGTTCTATACGCGCGGGGTCAGTTGGGGTGATGCCGACAGGGACGGATGGTCCGACCTGTATGTCGGCAACTACAGGATCCTCCCGAACCGCTACTACAGGAACGACAACGGCACGCTTGACGCATTGTCAGCAGTGGGGGCCAACCCCGAGAACGACCTTGAGGGAATCCCGCGTTATTACAACACCCAAGGGCCCTACTGGGGGCACACCATCGGCTCGGCTTTCGGTGACCTGAACGACGACGGCTATCCGGAGATAGTATCCGCCAACCTTGTTCACCTCTACCACGATTCGTCAGACATTCGCGGCCTCATCTGTGATGATTCGCATTTCTACACCCACGACCCGGTCGCTGATACCGACTGGCATGACTTCCGACCCAACTCCGGAATCGACTTCAAGCCGCGTGGAGGATCAGGGACGTACATCGGCGACGAACTCTACGCGGGAGTGGCACTCGGCGACGTGGACAACGACGGCGACCTCGACATGTGGCTGCCGCAGATCTATGATCTCGAATACGCCCGCGCGGAGATGTGGATCAACAACGGCGACTTCACCTTCACGAACCGGGCCACCGACTGGAGCCTCGATGTGGTCAACACCTACGGCAGCGCCTTCGTCGATTACGACAACGATGGCGACCTCGACCTGATCACCGGCGGCTCCGACGACCCGGGCAAGACCAGCGGCATCCATCTCTACCGCAATGACGGCCCCACTGGCACACCCAACCACTGGCTCACTGTCGACGTGCGCGACGCGGACGGCGCTCCGGCGATCGGCGCCAACGTCGAACTCTGGAGGGGCGGGACATCCACGCAGTACCGCGAAGTAGCGGGCGGTGAGGGGCCGCATGGTTCGATGAGCGATGCCCGCGTGCACTTCGGGCTCGCTACCGACTCCACCAA
>CALCOR010000036.1 GCA_937897085.1 uncultured euryarchaeote
GATGAGATGAGGGAACAGGTCTCTGAGATTATCGAGGTCGCACAGGAACCAGAGCCAGAACCAGTGGTGGAAGAGGATGCTCCGGAGATGCCGTCGACGGGTTGGACCGAGTCGGAGCCCGAACCGACGCCAGTATCTGGTGGGGTCGGTGATTCAGACGAGTTCGTCGCTCTAGGACAGGAGATCGATGGAATGCTCACTTACTCAGAACAGGCGAACAGACTCAAGTCCGCCATGGAAATGTCCTGGGACCTGACGGTGGAGATCGGACGGGTGGAGCACACCACGGGAATCGGCCTTGGTCAGGAGTTCAGGTACGGCAAGACGATCGTCGGAAAGGTAGGTGACTCAGAGGTAGCCATCGCCTTCCCTGAATCGCGCAACGAGGAGATCACTGCGCTGCAATCCGGACAGAAAGGTGTCATCCGTGCCAGCATCAAGGAGTATCAATCGGTTCTCAAGCGCTTCGAGATGCTCGCCGAGTGATTTACTCCTCCTCGTCGGACCACAATCCCGCGAAGATGCCCGCGAGTGTCTCCGCCTGGTCTTCGGGGGTGAGTCCCATGTCGGCGATGTTCTCTCGCCCCGCTTCTGCCCACTCAGTTCGCGTATCTCGGTCAGCAGCCTGCTCCAAGGCCTCGTGCCATGCGGCCCAGTCTCCGCGTGGCAGCAGTCTTCCGCTGACATCGTCCGTGACAGTGTATTGGAATCCACCTTCAGCGACCATCAGAGCGGGTGTTCCAGCGGCTTGCGCTTCGATCGGTGTCAATCCGAACGGCTCTGCGTGAGCGAGGCTGACCACCGCCCGCGCCCCTTTGACCAGTGCCACCAGTTCTTCCTGTGAGAGCCGCGGTTGGATGTCGAGTTCGACCTCCAGTTCAGTAGCGCGTCTACGTAGGAGGCCCATTTCACGAGGCTTGCATCCGCCGATGAGGTAGAGCGCAATTCCGGTTCCAGACAGCATCTCGAGTGTTTCCCAAGTGCCCTTCACCCAAGATGCTCCCCCGATGGTTACGACATACTCGCCGGCCTGCTCCGGTGGCTCGCCCGCCCATACCGAGATATCGACCGTGGGCAGCAGGATTCCCGATTCCACGCCGTAGACTGAGGAAATGCGTTCTTGAATCCAAGCAGAGTTTCCTGAGATGGACCCCAATGTCCGTCGATCGATCCGGGCGACCATTCGCTGGTCCCGCCCGCGCTGGCGACCCAGTAGAAGGCGTGTGAGCGTCAGGTTGCGCTTCGGTGTGCCGTCTATGCGCCTGTGCAGCACATCCTCGTAGAGTCCGCGGTGTGGTTCGAGACAGTGGTAGTGCAACGGAACGTCGTTTGGCACCAGTTCGCAGAATTCCAGTGACCCGACTCCGCTGGTGACGTGCACTGCGTCGATGTTAGCGAGTACGTCGGTGAGCCGCGTGCCCTGTTCGGAGAGCCTGAGCATAGTCCACCAGCGGTGCTGCGCCTGCCTGCTGGCGCGCGCGTTGAATTCGGTCCATCCTCCAGTCGGCTTCACCCATGGCGCGGGGGGCGTGAGAAACTCGATTCCGGCGGCGGAAAGGGCGTTGCGTCCCTCATCTGGCAGATTGAGGGTCGCCAGAGTGATCTCGAACCTCTTCGTCCATGCAGGCAGGTTGTTGAGCAGGTCCCGTTCCGCCCCACCGAACTGCTCGAATGTGCCCTTCACCACCAGCAGCCGAGGGCGAGCGCCGCTCATGTGGCCCTGACTCTCGCCCATGGACGCCGTTTCGCTGCTCCGTTTAATATCGGCGTGGCCTCGCCGCGCCGATGGCGCACCCTGTTCTGGTGGCGCGCGGCGGTGCCCTGTCGCGCTCGAGCGGGCTTGGAAGGGCGCATCATGACCTGGTGGACAGGTTGACGGTTGGCATGATTCCAGAGTTCTCCCTGCATGGGGTCGTGGAGCACGAACTCGAGGGCGGCGCGGCCGCTCGTTACTATCGGCGGAGGCGAGGGCATCCTGCACGCGTGCTGAAGGCGGCGAAGGTGGCCAAGGAGAGTGGAACCCGGCTGCTGCACATCAGCGACCAGGAGCAGGCGCATCTGGTGCCCAAGGACTCCCCTCTCCCTGTCTCGGTTACGATTCACGACCTGTTCCACATCGCACCGAGGGTGGTCAACCTCTCAGAGGGGCCTGTTCAGGTGGGCGACGCTGAGGTCGGGCGTGCTCGTCAGCGTGACCTCGAACACCTCATGGGGGGATTGGAGCGAGCCGACCTGCTCATCTGCATCTCGGACGCGACTCGCTCCGAAGTGCAGCAGATGTTCCCTGACAAGCTGACGGCGATCGTTCCGCACGGTACGGAACTGGAGTATTCAGATCCATACGAGAAAGGGCGTGCTGCAACTCTGTTCCTCGGCCCCAAGGCGCCTGGTGACAAGTGCAACCTGCTGTTCGTCGGCAGCGACGAGCCGCGCAAACGGCTCGCTTTCCTCGACATGATTCTGGAAGGCCTTGCTGACGACATTCGAGAGGACATCCATCTGACCCGTGTGGGTGCCGATGTCCGTCTCACCGATGAGGAACTGATAGCCGCGTACCAGCACTGCGAGGCGCTGATGTTCCCTTCAGCCGCCGAGGGCTTCGGGCTGCCGGTGTTGGAGGCGATGGCCGCCGGCTGCCCCGTGCTGGCCAGTGACTTGCCGGCGCACAACGAGGTCGCCGCCGAGGGCCGTCTGCTTCCTGCGGACGACGCGGATGCTTGGAGGGATGCCATCAGCGAGTTGCACAGCACATGGAAGACCCGTGGCGGACTTCCACGTCCCCCAGATGAGGAAGCGCTGGCGCAGGCGGCGGAATTCAGTATCGCTGCGTGGTCCGAGCATCTTGCCGATGCGTGGTCCGAACTGCTGGAGTGAGCCGATGGACTGGCGTGAGTTGCTGTCGCGCTCGTGGGTTGGGGAGGTCACCGGCTTCATCGTCGGTGGATTTCCCATCTGGTGGCCGATGCTCAATGGCTACACCCTGTTCAACGCCCTGTTCGCCTTCGCCTACTCAACCATCGGTTTCGGCTTCGCCGCCCGCGCGCTGGTCGGTTGGATCGCTTTGTTCGCCATCCTGCTCATCGGCATGTCCGCCTGGACCGGTCACTCGCTGCGTGAGCGCCCTGAGGGACTCTGGTTCCGTTGGTTCACCTGCTTCGTGATTGGTTGGGCACTCGCACGCAGCTTTGCCTTCATCCTACTCGATCAGGCGTTCTTCCTCGGCGCTATCCTCACCCTGCCGTTCGTGCTCGGAACGCTAATGCTCGCCGCCATCGGCGGCTATGTGCTCGCCCACCCTCTGCTTACCCAAGGGAAGGATGTGGTGCTCCGCTCCGCCAAGGCGAGCGCCTCGCATGCACTCATTATCTTCCTCGTAGCCATGTTGCTGTTCCTGCCGAACCTGACCGCCATGGCCGGCCTGCAACCCTCACCTCCTGAGAGTCCTCAGAGCGGCTACGGCAGCGGAGAGTTCCCCTTCGAGGTGGCTGAGTTCGTCTACGACCCGGTATTCCCCGACAACGTGACCTCATGGTATGACGAGCCATCC
>CALCOR010000037.1 GCA_937897085.1 uncultured euryarchaeote
AAAGGCTGGACTATTGAGCAAGAAGTCTACGAATCCATCACCATGGAAGGTGTGAATCACAAGTACCTACCAGAGCACTCACTCGAAGGCATTGAAGCTACTATGCACCTCGAAGAAGCTCTTGATGGAACAGAGATTATCGTACTCGCTCTTCCCTCATCTGTAATCTTGGGAGTTGTAGAAGACATCCTTCCTCACCTTCGCCCGGGTCATGTTCTACTCGACCTCGCCAAGGGTTTGGCTCCTGGAAAACGCTTGATCAGTGAAGCCATTCACGAAATGCTCAACGAGAAGGATATGCACAATCCGTTAGCGGTTCTAACTGGACCTACCATCGCTCCTGAAGCTGCTGGGGGGGTAATGACAACTGCACTGGTCGCAAGTGAAGATGAATCAGTTGCAGAACGACTTGCAAAAACCTTGACCACTCCAACTTTCATTCTACACGCAGCCTCTGACCCAGCGGGTGCAGAACTGTGGGGGGCGTTCAAGAACACGATCGCACTCTCCTGCGGTGTCGTCGACGGGCTGCGCGATGGCATCGGCGGTGACAACCTGAAGGCGGCGCTGGTGCCCATCGGATTCGAAGAAGGAAGGCGTCTGTTGGCTGAACTGGGCGCGGGTGAGGAGACCTCTCTCGGGCCGGCAGGGCTGGGCGACCTGTATGTGACCAGCACGAGCCCGCGCAGTCGCAACCGCACTCTGGGGCAGAAGCTCGGTGAGGGGAAGACCCTCGACGAGGCGCTGGAGGAGATGCACATGGTCGCTGAAGGTGTGCGCGCGGCGCGCATGTTCCGTGCCAAGGCCGAGCAGATCGGCTGCGAGACTCCCTTCGTGGGCGCGCTCAACGCGCTGCTCGACGGAGACATCGACGCCGAGGAGTGCGTTCGGCGCATGGTCGAGCGAGCATGATGGCCTGCGTGGCGAAGAGGCGATAGGGCTGGTCTCGCTCGGGTGTTCGAGGGATGGCTGTGGCGCTAGAGGACTTGAACGAACTCGAACTCCGGCTGTACGAGTGGATCAAGCAGTCCGACTTCGAGAAGGTCGGCTGGTCCACCCCCCGCGCCGCCAAGGCGTTCAAGGTCAGTGACGAAGACATCTACGAGGCGCTCGCCGCGCTCACCGCCAAGATCCCGCACAACATCTACGTCCACTACCACGAAGGTGCCATCCGCATCTCTGCCGAGTGACCGCGC
>CALCOR010000038.1 GCA_937897085.1 uncultured euryarchaeote
CAGCACCGAGTCGCTGGTATCTGGATCGGAGTATGGATCGAAGGCGTAGAACATCAGGCAACGCTGTGATCCCTCCCTGATCCACACAGCGTGCAGATCTCCATTGCCGTCGATGGCCAGTGCCGGTGAGTGCTTCTGGTTGACACCGCCGACACTGAGTGGAGCCGGCCCGTTGGCGATCGCACCATCACCACCGATCTGGGCGTACATCACCTTCGTGCCGTTCTCAATCCAGAACACATGGAACGAGCCGTCCGCATCGCCGACCATCGCAGGGCCATCGATGTCACCTGAAGAGAGCAGCAGCACCTCGAGTGGTACGGCAGTCCCTTCATCCTCGGGGCTGGCTGCCGCGGGCAGCGCCACGAACAGTGGGCTTACCGAGGCCAGCAACATCAGCGCGCAGAGAAGCAGGGACCGCTCAGGAAGTCGCCGCATACACACACCTGTGAACAGCGATTCACGACCCTCTCGGGTTCTTGACATTGCCCCCGCCATGTCAGTCCGAATGATAGCGCAGCACGAGGTTGCGAGCGGCCCATACCTCGTCCACCCGTCCCACAGGTGTGGTGTGCGGGGCGGACTTGACAATGTCCGGATCTTCTCCGAGAACTGTGAGGAAGGCAGCGGCGAAATCGTCGAGCACCTCCTTCGATTCAGTCTCCGTCGGTTCGATCATCAGGCACTCGGGAACAATCTGCGGGAAGTAGAGCGTGGGGGCCATGTAGCCATGGTCGAGCAGCCGTTTGGCGACATCCTTGCCGGTCACCCCGGTCGCCTCCTTGACGGGACTCAGGCTCAGGGTGAACTCGTGCTTCACCACCTCGGCGGGTGCTCCATTCACGGGCATTGCGGGAATCTGTTCGGCTTGCTCTGATGTCGGATTGAGAATTCGATGGCGCAGATAGTTGGCATTCAGCACCGCGTGCTCACTCATCTTCTCCAGGTCACGACCATAGCGTCGATAGAACGCCCACGCTCGCACGACCGCGGCCGCATTCCCATGCCACTGCTGCACCTTCCCGATGCTGTGCGCAGGGTCCTCCCAGATGTACGTCCAACCATCGATCCCGCTTCCTGAGGGGGCAGCCTCCCGACTCACCACGGGTTTCGGCAGGAAGGGCGCCAGATGTTCCTTCACCCCGATCGGGCCACTTCCGGGACCGCCCCCGCCGTGCGGCTGGCTGAACGTCTTGTGCAGGTTGTAGTGCACCGCATCGAATCCCATCAAGCCGGGGTCGGTCTTGCCGAGGATGGCGTTGAAATTGGCCCCATCGTAGTACATCTGACCGCCGGCGGCGTGGACGATGGCTGATGCCTCGGCGATGTCCGGCTCAAACACCCCAAGGGTGCTCGGATTCGTGACCATCATCGCGCATGTGTTCTCGCCCACTACTGCTCTGAGTGCGTCGAGGTCG
>CALCOR010000039.1 GCA_937897085.1 uncultured euryarchaeote
ACCTACCGGTATCCAGTGCGCGACGGCATGCGGTTCTGGAGGAGGAAGAAGGGCGCCGGAGTCCATCAGGTCAACATGAGGCTGGAGGCTGGTGACATCGTCGGCCTGATCGGCCCCAACGGTGGCGGGAAGACCACGCTCCTGCACACCATCGCTGGCCTGTGGAAGCCCGACTCCGGCAGTTTCAGGGTTCTCGGCAGGGATGCACAGGAGGCCGGTCGTCGCTGGGTGCAGCGGCATATCGGATTCATGCCCGAACAGGTGGTCTGGACTGGCAGTTCGACTCCTCGTCGGGTGCTTGAGCGACTGATCACGATGCGCGGCGGTGATGACGACGCCATCAAGATGCTCAGGCTGGTCGGCCTGCGCAGCCGTGCGGATTCTCCACTGGACAGCCTGAGCCAAGGGATGGAGCAGCGAATGACGCTGGCCACGGCGCTGCTCGGTGAGCCGACCATCCTGCTACTGGACGAGCCGATGAACGGGTTGGACCCGGTGGCGCAGGCGGCGTTCCGCGGACTGTTGCGACAACTCGCAGACCGCGGCTGTGCGATCATCGTCAGCAGCCACAACCTGAACGAGATGGAGCGGGTGGTCGACCGGGTGGCGATCATGAATCGCGGCCAGCTGGTTGCGTCAGGACCGATGGCCGAAGTAGAACGCCGGCTGGCGCTTGAACAACGGCTGTTGCTCGCCGGCTCTGGCCCGAAGCCGGATCTCTCCCTGCTGACCAGTGAGGGAGTCATCATCGAGGAGCAGGAAACGCGCTCAGTGGAGGAAGATTGGCGCTATCGATTGATTCGCCGGGCGGGACGTTGGGAGCCGGGAGACCGCGGACTGCTCACTGCGGCGGTCGAGGCAGCAGGAGGGGTCGTTCAGCTGATTCACCCGCTCCCGGCGGCGTTGGAAGACCTGCTCGGCGCAGTGACCGGCCAGGACCCGGAGAAGGTCGGTCTGGAACTAGAAGGCGACGAACTCGTCCCGATGAGGACCTTGGAGGTGGACGACGATGAGTGAGCAGAGCCATCCGCGTGGCCGGTTGATGACCGTGCTCACGCTCGCTCGCTTCGAGGCCCGCCAGCACCTCAACAGCCACAGGATGTTCGCCCTCGCCAGCCTGTTGTTCCTGTTCATCGTCGGAGGGAGTTACGGTCTGTCGGACCCCGACGGCAGATTGACTCCGGGAATCGCTACCGACACTCCCTACGAGGTGCTGTTCCTCGTCTCGCTGTTCGTGCTGCTCTCAGCCACGCTCGGTGTGGTGCTGCTCGGTTTCGATGCCATCAGCCGCCGTCGTCTTACCAAAGAACTGTCCATCGAACTGTCACAGCCGATCAGCCGCTCCGATCTCGCGTTGGCGCACCTGCTCGGGCTGTGGATGGCGGCATTCCTTCCCACCATGGGCGCCACACTCGTCGGGGTGACGATGGTGCACAGTCAGATGGATGCCTGGCCCACCCTCGCAGAACTTACCTATTTCCTCGGTGCCACGGCACTCGTTCTGTTCTGGTATTCCTCCATCCAACTGCTCGCGTCGAGCCTGGCGCGTGACCTCGGCTCCGCGGTCACCCTAGGAGTCGGTTCGTGGATGCTGTTCACATTCGTCTGGCTGCTGGTCACGGCGGTACTCGCCAGCATCATCGGCGTGGACATGACCGACCTCGAGAATCAACGCTTCAACCGCTTTTCGGAGATGATTGACCTTTTCAGCCCGAATGGGGTCTATCAACTGCTGTTAGAGGACCGGTTGACGGGAGATGCCGCACCACACCTCGAATCCCGATTCATCTGGTTAGCAGCGGCCCTCTGGACACTGATTCCCGCGCTGCTGTTCACCGCCCGGTTCCGCAGCATTCGGCCCTGAATAGGGCCGGTGTGTGAAAATACACCAAGTGCAGCCATCCGCAACGCTCTTTCAATGGCGGTGGTGTCGAGGAGGCATGGCGAGTGGACATGGGAATACCGTCCCAGCGCTCTGGCTCATGCTGGCATTGCTGCTGGCGAGCCTTTCCGCGGGTATGATTGAGCAGACCGGACAGCGAGGCATGGACTCAGCATTGGACGGAGCAGAGGCGGCTACCTCGGCGAGGCAGGGCGTGGAAGCGGATTGTGAGGGTTTGACCTTCGAGGACATCTTCAACTACAGTTACGCACACTTCGCAATCGATGTCTATGACACCTGGGATGGCGCTCAGTTCAATCTGGTAGCCTACGTGAACGGGTCGATGGCAGGTGACCTCCGAGCGGATGTCGATGAGTTGTTCGACGGACTACCCGGCGGCAACAATTCCTACCTCTCTACTGACGAGCGCGATGGGCTTGAGGCCGTCGGAATGGACTGCGTGGTGCAGACCTACAGTCGCACGGGATTCCGCGGAGGGCCCGCTCACCGCGGAGGACAGGGCGTCGACTGGAACAACGCCACCTGGGTGCGCGAAGGGATGGAGATCGCAGAGCACAACATGCTGCCAGATTATGACCCCGGCCGGCGCGACTGCAGGAACCAGTTCGGACAACCATCGGGGAGCGAGGGTTGCTGGGAGGTTCCGGTCTATCCATCGACCGAGGACGACTGTGGGTCGACCTCGTGCGACCTAATCGTCTGGCTCAACGGAACTGTGGATTTCGACAAGGCGAGCGATCCGAACAACTTCACTTTCGCCATGAACATGACCAACATGAGCAACATCGAAATCGACATCACTCTGCCATTGACCTCAGTGGACGTCGGTGATCTGACCGGCATGCGAGTGAAACTTGCAGAGGAGTGCGATGGACGCGATTCTTCGACGTCAGATACCGGGGGGTCTGCCACGATTCCAGGAGAATGTACCAACGACGGCAGCACCTCTGTGGTGAGCCGGATGGTGGATTCCAACCACCTGCAGGTGACCGTGCTGGCTACCTACGACCACGACGACTGGCCTCTCGGTCAGGACATGTTCATCGACTTCACCACCGAACCTCCACTCGTCGATGACCCACCCCAGTGGACTGCCGATGCGCCCAGTGATGGAGACCTGTTGCCTGTCGCTGATGTTGCCACACCCCAGCAGATCGTCAACGAGGATGCCATTCGGGAATGGTTCAGTGACGAACTGGATCCGGGAATGCTCACCGTCAGCTGCTCCGGCGCTGATGGCTGGGCGCTGACCGGGGGAGCAGCAAACTCCTGGACGGTCACGCAGCAGACCAGCGGGCCTACCAGCGTGACCTGTGAGGCGACCGACCTCAGCGGCCAGGTCAGCGGACCTCGGACGTTCGCGGTCGCCGTTGCTCTCGACATCTCTGCGGCGGCCACCGAGGTCGCCAATTCTGCGGTTCTCACTGTCACATCCAGTGCGGAGGCGCCGGACGGGATGCTCGTCGACGTCGCTCTCTTGCAAGGGGAATCCGTTGTGTCGTCGTCGGTGACCATCGACACTGGTACAAGCGGAACCGTGACACTCGACGTGGCTGCGCTCTCCCCGGGTCCGATATACGTCAGGGTACTCGCATCTGCTGACGGAATGGCGGACATGTCGCACATCTATGACCTCGGACTGACGAAGCCGAGCATCCCACCGACGGTGACCATCACCGGAGAGGAGTGGGTCGAGGGGGCGTTCATCCTCAGCGGCAACTTCCACGACGCCGATGGAGAAGATGTGACCTTCTCGCTGCGCATCGATGGAGTCGAGCAGGGGCAGGTAAGCGTAACCGACAACACCTGGCGAACCGGTGACATACCGATGGACCTGCTCTTCGAAGGAGTGCACACAGTTGAGGTGCAGGCGTGCGACGAATCGAATGTATGCACCACTGTCACACAGGATGTGGACAACACTTTCTTGTTCCAAGAGATAGATGATGGTATCGCAGTCCTGCCAGTAGATGATGAAGGGGGACTACCAGCACCCGGCCTCGCTTGGGCGCTGTTCGCACTGCTGAGCGCATCCCTCCTCATGCGCCGACGTGATTGAACAACATCGGATGGGCCTGTCAGACGCCCCGCGCGAGCGCCCCAACCCTTAGAGGGGAAGCGCTCCGCCGGTCGACCGGCGAAGCAGATGGCGTTTCGAGGAAAGGTGGAGCGAGAGAGCCACGAGGGTGGCCTGCTCGTCAGTTTCAACTGCGAACCTCCCCGACTGTGGGTGCCGTTGCAGACGGCCACCGGAATCCATCTCGGACCGGTCGACACAGTCCTAGGTTCCGTCAAGCGCCCGTTGGTGCACATTCACCCACTCACTGGCGGTTTCGACCCAGAATCAGTGCTGCAGGCCGAGGTCGAGATCAGGCCGCGTGGTGAGCGCGGCGGGCGCCAGCGCAGAGAGCGGCATCAGGGACGACGTACCCAAAGACAGGGCGGAGATCGCAGAGGCCAAGGTGGATATCGTAGAGGCCAAAGCGGAGATCGCAGAGGCCAAGGTGGAAATCGCACAGGCCAAGGTGGAAATCGCGGAGGCCCCGGTGGAGATCGCAGAGGCCAAGGTGGATATCGTG
>CALCOR010000040.1 GCA_937897085.1 uncultured euryarchaeote
GAAGGCGCTGCTGTTCGCCCAGTTGTTCTTGTTGTCCTGCACGTGGATGGTGTACTCGACTGAGTTGGTGCGGTCCGTTCCCGGGATGGTGGCGGACCATTCGCACGGGGTCTGTTCGCACTGTGCCCTGGACATGCCTGATTCCTGGGTCATCGCGCGTCGTGTCCACCCCGACCAGGAGCCGGCGGTGGTGTCGTAGGTGCGATAGAAGAGGTGGGGTCCCTCGAGGTTGCCGTTGGAGTCGGTGCCGCTCGAGACATTGACTCCGCTCGGAGGCTCTCCCAAGTCCGACAGGCCGATGGTGACCGTGCGGTCAGCATCCGAGTAGGTGTCCATCAGGCCACCGTGCTCGACTTCTGGAGCCCAGATGTCAGGCTGCGGTCGCACCATGGAGACCTTCTGCGTGATCGACGCGCCGGGCATCCAGCGACCGTCGAATCCGGGAGCCTGCCAGCCGTTGAACTGACGGTCGTACTGGTAGGTGGTGTAGGAGTAGAGACAGTACGGGTTGCCGCTGTTGGAGCTGGTGAAGTACGACGGGTGGTTGTTGCTGTTCACGCAGAACCAGTTTCGAGTGCTGGTGCTAGACGTGAAGGTCGCGTTCACGTTCAACGTGCCGTACTTCATGGTGATGTCACCGGGGATTCGCACCGCAGAGTAGCCGTCGTCGACGTCCCTGCCGCCACCCTGTGTGCAGGTGGAAGAACCACAGGGCGTACCGGATACAGACTCGTCGATGCCCGACGAGGTGCCCAGTCCGACCATGCCGAACTTACCGTCGGCCGCGCTGTAGTACCAGATGGTGGACATCTGCGGTCCGTTCTGCGCGTTCATCGTGAGTCCGGGATCGGTCGTCTTGCAGGCCGCTACCTGAGCACAGTTGGTGTACGAGTAGGAGTTGACCGATGGATTGTACTTCAGATTGTAGACGCTGCCTGCGTTGAAGCAGGCGTTCTGACCGGTGCCGCACCTGGAGGTGTCGTACTCCCAGATGTACTCCTGACTGTCCTCGTAGTAGGTCAACTGCTCGTCGAAGTTCTGGTAGACCGAGTAGTAACGGAAGTTGTTGACGTTCGTTATCTTGATCTGCCACTTGTTGTTCTTCGTGCCGTCGGAGTTGAAGTAATCCGCTTCCGCATTTGGCTGAACGAAGTAGTTGTAGCCATTCGAAGATGGCGCTGTGGGGTTGCTCGGCGAGCCAGACCCGCCGGACGGTTGGGTGGCGAAGTTCGCGTTGCCGGAGGTTCCGGAACCCGCTGCGCCGTTGATGTCCTGGAAGGCGAGGAAGTACTGGACGTAGTCACCTTCGTTCACGGCGGGGATCAACACCTTGAAGTCGCAGAAGTATCCTGCCACGCAGGTTCCCAAGGAGGTGGCGCGCGTGCCACTCCAAGAGCCGTTGTTAGCCCGGTACCAGACGTGCGGACCATTGCTGCTGGTCGTGTCCACTCCAGTGCCGTCCTTCAGACCGAAGAAGAGGGTGCGCGCTTCGGCCCTGTGCGTTGTGAGTCCGGTGTAGGGGACGAAGTTGCTCTCTGGCGGGGTGGTGTCAGAACCACCGGTGTAGGACACATGCAGAAGCGGGTGCTTGTTAGCGGTGGTGCAACCGTAGTAGCTGTAGTAGTTGGTGCTGCACCAGTACCACAGAGGAGAGTTCTGCGTGTTGCGGATGCCGAGGCCGACGATGTGGCCGGAACTTCCTCCTCCGTTACCATCGACTGCGTCCTGTATGTCGCTCTCACCGTTGCTGTTCATCGAGATGGTGCGTACTGCGCCACCCTGGTAGTAGTAAGGCGGGGTAGCCACGGCTTGAGAATTGCACGAACGTGCGCTGTTCCGTATCTTGCCGGACAATCCATTGACTCCGCTGTAGAGGTAACTCGATGGGTCGATCATGTTGCTCGACTGGCTGCCACCGGTTTTCAGGACAGTGCAATCGAAGTACTTGTTTCCGCTGCCCCAGTAGCCGCCGACGTTGGACTTGAAGTCGACGCTGTTCACCGTGGCTCCGGACGGCATTGCGCCGTTGAAGTCGTAGCGGTGCCATGCGTAGCGATACATGTTCGGATAGTAGTTCCCGTTGTATCCGCAGTTTATCTGGTAGTTACCAGCACCACGGCAGGTGTAGACGAGGTTGGCGTTGTTGTAGGTGTAGTAGTAGTCGCGAGGCGTGCCCCATCCGTACGGATGGTAGCGGTAGTAGAAGGCCCAGCCGGCGCGCTGAGCGCCTTTGTCCAAGGTCGGGTCGATGAGGATGGGGTAGGATCGATTGTCCTCATCGAGCAGCCATGAAGTCTCGACCACGGTAATCAGCGTGATGACCAAGCCATCAGACCTGATCACGAACTTGCCGAAATACGGAGTCGGGTCGTCTTCGTCGTCGATGTGTTCGACATCCATGCTGGTGACCATCGGCTGCGGAATCGTGAACATCGACTCGCCGGTCTCGAGGTGGCGAATCGACAGCGACTGGTTGGTCATCACGATCTCGTTGATTGGAATCGCCGACTCACCCAGGAACAGAGCGTAGCCCTGCGGGATATGCAGGGTTTCCGCAAATCCGAAGTATCCAGACTCCTTGAAGTGGTCAGGGACCATTGGGACGTCCCTGATGACCAGATTCTGCTTCAGTTGCGTTGAAGAGACGCTGTAGTCGAGATCGATGCCGGTCAGCAGCGGGTAGCGAATCACGTTGCCACCCACGTCGATCGGTGAGGTCGCCGGCTTCCCGTCGTAGGGATGCGGAGAGAGCGTCTCCGCGTCCAGCATCACCACCATCGGCGACATGCCGATTGTGACCGGGTCGTAGTTGTCTCCAGCAACGACCTGCACACCACGCCCGACATCCTCGTCGAAGTAGACATCGAAGGTGTTCTCGGTCACGGCCCAACCGTTAGGTGTGGCTTCCAAGTTGAGGTTAATCTCCTCCCAGACGCCGTTCTCCATGTAGTGGACCGGTGTCGGCGATACCATGACGTGGAGATTTCCATCCTCGCCAAGATACGTCTTCGCCGTCTCCGTCCGGGAACCCAGCAACTCGGCATCCGGCGAAAAGCCGAAACCGACGCTGTCACCAGGCAATCCTATCTCGCCTGGCAGACTGAGCGGATCCCCTTGGGTGTCCTCCGCATTTTCTGTCTCGGGAGTCTGCAGTGTGTCCGTTGCGGGCGCCACTGCAGCGCTCCAGCTCATTCCTATCATCAGCAGCGTCAGCAGTAGCCAACTGCCGCCGATGGTCATCTTCTTCTCATTTGTCACCATTGTATATACCCCAAACTGTCGTATGGCACGACTGGGCACGTTTTGACTTCGCTATAATGATATGGGTGCATACCATTTGAGTGACCGATTTGGAATGATGCACTGCGTCCTATTTAGATGATAAAAAAAACACGAAAATAATCTAGTACAAGTTGTTTGTATCATTCGCTCTGAGCATATGAATTCAGAGAGTTTCGAGTGCATGGATCCGAGCTTCAACATCGGTCCACCTGACCATCGATGACACATGAACGGGCGTCACCACCCGCATGAAACCGCTGCACTGCTCTCCATCGCGTCCGAGGACAACCACCGAAGGAACAGCAATCAGGAGGTGAGCAGGGCGCGTCTGCGAAAGGCGGACAGAAGTGTTGGTTCCGCACCGCCGCCCGTAGGGCGGCGGCGCGCGAAACCGTTCTCGAATCTCTGGTTCGGGTCGGAACTTCGGGTGGGCTCAGTAGTCCCACTCCTCGTCGCCGCCTTCACCGCCGCCACGCGTCAGGATGAACGCGCCGGCGATAACCGCGACGAGCACGAGGATGCCGATGGCGATCCACGCGGACTGCGGGATGGGATCATCGCCGCCCTCCGTGCCGATGTCTGGAACTGTTCCCCAGTCGATGGTCTCGTCACCGACGACGGTTAGGGCAGTCGACGATGCGGCCGTCTCCATGTTGCCGACCGAATCCACGGCTGTCACCGAGTAGTGGTAGGTGCCTGCAGATGATGGGCGCCATGACACGTGCGAGGCGGTCTTGTCCCCGCTCGCCGAGCAGCTGTTATCGGAGTCCAGGAGACCCTGCACCTCGTCGGCGTCGTGGTCGCCGATGGACCAGCAGACAATCCAGTGGTCAACGTCGCTGTCGTCAGCGGCGTTCCAGGTGAATGCGACCGTGTTGCCGGCCTCTTCGGCAGCCGTCAGATCGCTCGCTCCAGCCGCTGGGTCGACCTGTGCGTCAGCGGTTGCGCTGTCGCTGGCCACCGGGCTGCCTACGAGCTTGGCGCCGGACGAATCGCTCTGGCCGTTCTCGACCTGCACCGTGTAGGAGTAGGTCGTGCCGTGCGCGCCGTAGATCTCCCATGTGGTGGTTCCCAGCGGGAAGGTGTTGCGGGTGCCGTCGATGATGATGACACCGAAGTCATCAACCCCGATGGACGCTGCGTCGGCGACGCTCCATGAGATGGCGATGACCCCGCCCGGAGCCAATGTGTGGCTCAGGCCCGTGATGCCGGTCTGAGGCGACTCGCCGATGTTGGCGCCCGCGAACACCGCGTAGGTGGACGAGGAGCGACTCGGCTGGCTGCCGTCGTTGCTCCAGGAGAGCATCATCGTGGTCGTGTCCACCTGACTCTGCGTGGAGGGCATGCTGACCCATCCGGTCGTCCCCTGGTACCATAGGCTGTATTGCGTGTCTGACGCGCCCGCGAAGGACACGTCCATGTCCTCCGAGTAGACGTCACCTGGCGACAGGATCGCGGAGACATTCGTGGTGAACGCGCCGACCGAAGAGAAACTGGATCCCATTCCCGTGAGGTCCGCATTAACCGCATCAGCGTCGTCGAAGCCCACCGTCTGTGGTAGGCTGCCGTAGTAGACGATGTCGTAGTCGACATCCACAGCCCCGTCGAAGATGGTGCTGAAGGCGTTCCACACCTTCAGGGTCACCGTGTCGGTGCTGGTGGCGCCCCAGTGGTCGGTCACGGTGACCGACACGGTCGGGGTTCCCTGCCAGAACTGGTTGGCCTGGATGCCCGGGCAAATGTCGAGGGCGGCGCAGGACATGAACTGGATGTCCTCTTCGAGGGTGTTCACCGACCATTCGTACATCATCGGGTCCGCATTTCCATCCATGTTGGAGTCGGGCTGCCCCGTGTGCAACGCGCGCGCGGTGAAGTCCATAGAGGTCCCTTCCATGATCGGCCCATCTGCGACCTCCATCGTCAGGGTGACGAACGGTCCGTTGTTCACCACCTCGTAGTGGGAGGTGCGGTCGTCGTTCGCCGAGTTCATGTCGACATGGCAGTCAGGGTTGGTTCCATTTCCACAGTCGTCGACCGGGTCATTCC
>CALCOR010000041.1 GCA_937897085.1 uncultured euryarchaeote
CTCTGGATCCGGAATCCCATCCACTTTTTTCTGGGGAGGGCTATCGCCCTCAGAACGAGAGAGTGTTTCTACAATTGATCCGATGGAAACCATTTCCTTGGCACGAGTCGCCCTGTTCCCATCTATCCGTACACGTCCATGATCAATCATTCGCCGTAGTGAATTTTTCTTTGCTTCAGGATGGAGGATTGATAATACATCAATCAAATGCCCTTGTGCCACTGCTTCAATCCGCGGGTTGGCCACGTACCTGGCAGAGGGAGGGGGCCATCAAGTTTGACGGGGGCGTTGTGACGGGTGTGTAATGGATGGTATCCCTCTAGTATGCAAACGGCAAAGAGGGTGGCCTATGATTCGTAGAGAACCAGGTGGTTTCCATTGCGGTCGTTGTCAATCATGAATTGGACGAAGTAACGAGCCCGGGCACCTTGATCATCCGTGATTTCGCTGCGGTCACCGTAGCGACTCATCAGATTGGTCAGAGATGGGTTGTGCTGCTCCTCGGTGCATTGTGGGGCTTCGCTGGGCTGTTGGCCTGGTTTCTCACCCTCGTACAGATCGCTGGCATTGCAGCCAAGCACCTCCTCACACCAGCGGTAGCAATCGTAGGGCGTGCCACAGATGAAGTCCCCCGTGCGGTAGCACTGGGCGTCTGGGATGACCCAGTCATCCGCCCAGTAGGATGAGGCGCGGTCGAGGTCCGAGTCCGAGTCGAGACTGTCGTAGTACTGATGGGTGTGGTACAGGCCGAGGAAGTGGCCGAGTTCATGGCTCGGGATGTGGCTCGTGGCGAAGGTCGCGGCGCGCACGAAGTTGACGTAATGGTCTCGGGGATGCCATGGATACAGGCTGTACGCACCCCATCCATCCGACATCAACACGATGTTGACCATGGTCGGCTCGTAGCCCTCGATGAATCCGTCTCCGAGTTGCCCGATGGCAACGTTGTCACCATCGTCGGCCTTACTCTCATTCGTGCGGTTGTCGATTGGTGCGGACTGATACTCATCGGTCACATTCGGGAAGATCATGTCCACGTACACGATGTTGGCGCGGGCGAAGTGGATGCCAGATGGGTTGTACACGCTGTTGATGAGTTCAATGCCGGTATCGAGTGTGGTTTCATTGGCCAGCCAATCCTCGCCATTCTTGTTCTTGTAGACGAAGAAATTCACTGCGAGTGTCTTTGAGGGTCCAGGAGCTTCACAGTTCAATCCAGGATAGGGATTCTCCGCGGAAATCTGATGCCAATACTGCTGCTCGTCGCACGCCTCCACCCCATCCATGCCCTCATCGTCAGGTTGGATTCCCAGACAGCCGGAAAGGGACGCGGCGACGAGAACCAGCGGAAGGAAAATCGCTGCTCTGCTCATGTTCACAACTCTGGTTCGCGGTGGTTTAACCCTTCTGAACTGCAGTCCGATGACACACGATTTGCAGGTTCTTCGGCGAGAGTCAGGTGGATGGATGGAGTCTCACTTCGCCCTCGTCGCTGAACGCGAGGATGTCCCTCATGCGCTTGCCGCTGATCTTCGACGCTGTCGCCACACCTGTGAACAGCGCTCCTAGGACACCGTGAGCAGCCGTCGATTGTCCGCAGTGATACAGGCCGGGAATCTCGGTTTCGAATGGCAGCGCCCCGAGTCCGATCTGCTGCTTCGACTTGGCAGTGGCGTAGAGATTGCCGCGGTATGAGTTGACGTAATGCACATTGGTCAGCGGAGTTCCCAACTCGCACACCACGAGATGGTCCCGCAGCCCGGGAACCACTCCTTCGATGGTGGCGAACATTCTCTCAGTAAGGTGCTGCTTGAACTCATCATATTGCTCTGGGCGCTGCTCTGTCTCGCTGTTCTTCCAGTCCTCAAACGGTGCATAGGAGACGAAGATGAACGCCTCCATCGTGTGGATTCCATCCTTCATCTTGCTCGGGTCCTTCTTGGTGGTCACCGTCAGGAAAGCGCCGGGAAACGCTCCTTCTCCCCCAATCACGTCCCGCTCGGCGAAGCGGTACGTCGCATCGACGCTGGGGTCGTTCAGGATCCAGTAATTGCCGGAGTCGAGCCCGAGCGCATCGACGTCGATGTCGGTTGCGATGTACAGGCTCAGTGCGCTCACGGAGGGCTCGAGCCGACTCACGCGCTTGGTGAGCTTCTTCGACAGATTCTGCCTTCCCACGAGGTCGTTGTAGGTGACCCAGGCATCGGCGTTGGAAAGGACAGCAGCAGCCCGGATCTCCTCTCCACCCTCCATCCTCACGCCAACGGCGCGGCGTTGCTTGCCACTACCCTCGATGAGAATCCTCTCGACCTTCGACCTGACACGGATCTCTCCTCCGTTGCTCTTCAATCGCGAGATGAAGGCCTTGGGTATCGAACCGCCTCCTCCCTTGGGATACCACGCGCCTTCCCAGTAATGCCCCTCGATGGCCACATGCTGTGCGAACGGCACCCTCTCAGGCGACAGGCCATGATCGCCTGAGCGCGCTTCCAGTATCGCCTTGAGTTTGACATCCTTGACATGGCGGTCGATGATCCCCGCTGCTGGCTTCATTCCCTTGAAGACCACAGCCGGTTCACCGAAGAGCAGTTTCACGGCGTCCAGTGGCCCCCTGATTCTCGATGCTTGAGTGATGCCTCGATTGACCTTCACCATCAGTTCGAAATAGCGCTCGATGCCCTTTCGTTCATCGGGGAAGCGATCGATCAGGCGTTGCATGAACTTCTCCCGCCCACGCGGGATGTCGAAGGTCTCATCCTGGAACACGATGTGGTC
>CALCOR010000042.1 GCA_937897085.1 uncultured euryarchaeote
CTCGATCTCACCCATGTCCTCGCGCATCTCAGGGGGTACCCAGGAGAGTTCCAAGTGTCGGTAGATGTCCTCCTCGTCAGCCGCTTCCAAGGAGAATTCCGCCGCTTCGAGACCCTTCAGGTCACCGGCTTCGTCCTCCGGGAAGAGCCCGAATTCGTTCAGCCGCATCCCGCGATCGATCGCCAACTGGCGCATGCGGATGTTGTGCTCCTTCGAGCCGGTGAAGTAGGCCAATGTGTAGGCGAACACCTTCGCAGGAACCATCCTCACCTGTGCTTCGATGGTCCCGCTCGTCTCCATGTCAGGATAATCATCGCCGCCGACAGCGTCGAACACGCCGCCGTCGAGAGTCCCGAGATTCATTCCCGAATCGAACAGGCTCGCCTCGAGGATCACGCTCACCTTGCTCTCGCCCGCACCTTTGACCTCGGCGATTCCCGGTAATGCCAGGATGGCTTCGCTGACCGCCTCCACGTCGTCCGGTTCCACCGCCGCCACCACGTCGATGTCTCCGATGGTCTCGCGCCTCCTGCGCGCACTGCCCGCCAACTGGGCTCTGCTGACTCCGGGGATGTTCGCCACCTGCGCTTCGAACGCCTCGCCGTAGAGCAGGCCAACGTTCAGTCGTCGGCGTCCTTTGAAGCGCGTGAGGAGTTCGATTCCGTCTAGCAGCTTCTGCTGACTCTTCTCACCGAATCCGTCGAGGTCTGCCACAGCGCCGGATTCGCAGGCGGCGGACAGGTCGGCGATAGATTCCACTCCGAGTTCGTCATGCATGATCTTGATTCGCTTCGGGCCGAGGCCGGGGATGCCCAGCATCTCGATCATCCCCGGTTCGATTTCGTCGTAGAGGCTCTGCAACTCCCCCCACGTTCCTTCGGTGAGCGCCTCGGTGATCAGGCCTCCAATGCCCTTGCCGATGCCCTTGACATCGGTGATGTTGCCCTCTTGGATTACCTCCCAAAGGTCATCTTCGAGCGATCCGAGAATGCGGCTGGCGTTCTGGTAGGCGCGTACCCGGAACACGTTGGCATCGGTCAACTGCAGCAGGATTCCCACATGCTCGAGTAGATCCGCCACCTGCGCCTTGGAGAAGTGCGGCGGCTCATCCCTGCGCGATACTGGCAGCCCTAATGCGCTGATCTTCGCCATCGATTCCTCTCCGAACGCCCGCTCGACGGTTGCCGAGATGCTTCAACTCTCGTGCGACGGCCTGTTGAAGTGCCACGCCGACTTCGCCTGTGCTGATGGAACTGGTCGGCGCTCTGGAGACACTGTCAACCGTCACCTGCGCAGGCGCCCTCGTCATCTGGATGAGCATCGGGACGTTGTCGCGCAGCGAGCGGTCCGAGGAGTTCGCGCAGCGGCTGATGGTGCTGTTCTGCTTCGTGGCCGCCGGCTCGCTGTTCGGTCTGCATTACGCCGGCGGCGCCATCTTCGGGTCGCGCAACCTGGCGCGCGTGATGGCAGTCGTATGCATCGCGGTCGGGCTGTCGGCCACCTTGAACATCAAGGGAAAGGAGGTCCAAGGAGAACCCAATCCTCACGCCATCAGGAGAGCCCGCCTCGCGGAAGAGGAGTGAGTCAAAGGTCGATTCCCGGGCCGCGGGTGTGACCGACCTTGCCCTTGGGTCGCTTCTTGCCGCCTTGCTTGCGCTTCTTCTTCGGCTGGGGTTTCTCCGACGCATGTTCTGCATCCGCCTGCTTTGACTTGGACTTCTTGGCGGTGGTCTTCTTCGACTTCTTCCCAGATTTCTTGGTTGGTTTGGGAGCAGGTGAATCGTTCTCGTCACCCTCGATACGCTCATCGGTGCGCTTCTTGGCGCGGTGCTTACCGGCCACGGTGCCCTCGTCCTCGTCCTGTTCCTCGTCGGATTCCTCTGACCACTGCTCGCCAGCGATCTCGGAATCGTCAATCATCTCTAATCCGACATTGAAGGAGTCTCCCGGATCGTCGGGCATGTCGAACTCGCCAACGATCACATCGAACATCCCATCTTCGAGCACCTTGCCCTCAGCACCCTTGACACCTCGCTTGGGTCCTGTGGGAGTGGCATCATCGACAGCCGCCATCTCCTCGATGCTCTTCTCGTTCGGCTGCTCCTTCTCTTCGGCCTCCCGTCGCTCGCGCTCCCCCTCGTTGGCCTCCTCCTCCATGAGTGCCGACTTCTCCGACCGCTTGCGCTGCACCACCACGTGAGTGCGTCGGCCGGCTACCAACAGCAGCAGTGGCACCAGCAGGAGGATGGCCGCCGCTTGCTGCACGGTCACGTTTCGGCCGGTCTCCGCCGACGCCCAACCGGCGAAGTCTCCGACTGCTGATTCGACCGGACTCAGGTCGACGCTCGGCCGGTTGGTGGATGTAGACGGTTTGAGGGCAGGTTCCTCAATCAGCACGGGCAGCCCGATGGAATAGAGCGGTTGCGGGTCGCTCGATTCGGTCAGAACGAGATCGCCGCCGGAGAGTCCGGATTCGGTACCCTTGAACGACAGCCGGATCTCAGCCACGTCGCCGCCGCTTCCCTTCGCGCTCAGATACAGCACAGTCGGTTTCTCGCTGATGGTGATTCCCGGAATGGTGTCCCAGCCGACGTAGATTCGCACGGTGTGCCCGACCTCGTTCCTCACCGTGCAATCGAAGTGTGCGGTCTTGGAGTCGGAGCGCACGATAGTGTGGTCGGGTGGGTTGCAGCCCACTGAGATCAGAGCGCGGTGCAGGCCGTTGTTGGCAGGGAAGTGGTCGATAAGTTCTGCATCAGGGTCCTGGTTGTCTCCGAATCCGTCACCGTCGCTGTCAGCCCATTGCGTCACTTCCTTCACGAAAGCGTCAGCTCCGTCGACGACGGTCCAATTCCCATCGGGATCCGACCAGCCATCACCATCGCTGTCAGGACAGCCGGTGCGGTCGTGCTGCGAATCGCCATCGACCCCCGGACAATCATCCGTTGGCTTTGCTGAGGCGGTGTGAAGTCCTCCTCCCAGCAAGGAGAGCAGCAACAACAGGAACAACAGCGTGGACGTGCGCGAACTCGCCCCTGTACGTGTGCGCACAAGTGTGTGCGTAGGTGAACGCCCGCGCATGTAACGGGTTGCCGCTTGTTCCTCTATCAAGCCTGTTGAATCCCGACTTTCAGCCGAGTCATTCGCCTTCGCTGCTCTCGACCGCCAGCTTGTCGTCGATGAACGCCCGCATGTATTCGGGAAGTTCTCCGTTGACGAACACGACATCCTTCACATCATCGAGTTTCATCAGAGCGTAGTAGATCTGCATCGAGGTCATCGGAGTGGCGCTGCATCCGGTGCATCCGCCCTCCAGAGAGATGCTGATGATGCCATCATCCGTGCTCATCACGTTCACCACTCCGTCATGCGCGTCGAGAATCGCCTGTACAGGCCCCACTGAGTCGAGAATCGTCTGCCGGTCGACCTCCCCCATGTGCCTTCCTCGTTCTGCCGTGCCACTCGTGCGCTTTCAACCATCGCTCATCCTATGATGGCCAACCCGCTCCCGCTCACCATGGGTGACGCGCCGCTGGTGTTGCTGCTCGACCTGCTGGCCGAGCGGGCC
>CALCOR010000043.1 GCA_937897085.1 uncultured euryarchaeote
ACAGGCCAAGCCGGCGCTGCATCAGCCCCGCCAGTCGGCCATGGAGAGGCTGCTCGGGTGATGACCGGCGCGGCGATACCCCGGGGAGCGGACGCCATCGTCATGGTTGAGGATAGTGAGGTGGACGGCGACGAGGTTCTGATCACAGGCCCGGCGCGCCCTCACTACATCCGCATCCGTGGTGAGAATCTCAAGGAAGGTGAAGAAGGACTCCCAGCAGGAGTCGAACTCACACCACCGCGCCTCTCGCTCACCGGCGCGATGGGTCACGCAACCGTCCCCGTCATCGTTCCACCGAAGGTTGCAGTGATCAGCACGGGAGACGAACTCATCCAACCAGGCGCGCCACTCGGTGAGAATGACCTGTGGGAATCGAACACACACATGCTCGCTGGCCTCTGCCACCAGCTTGGCTGCGAACCCGTCCGCTTTCCCTTGGTCATCGACGAGCTGGACTCGCTGCGCACCACTTTGACGCGCGCCGCTGAGGAATGCGATGTGATCATCACCAGCGGAGGTGTCAGTATGGGTGATTGGGACTTCGTGCGTCGATTGATGGAGACAGAGGGTGATGTTCGTTTCTGGCGGGTGCACATCCGTCCCGGCGGCCCCCCACTGTTCGGCTTGTGGAATGGAACACCTCTGTTCGGTTTGCCAGGAAACCCTGTGAGCGCGTACGTCGTGTTCCTGATGTTGGTTGCGCCCTGGCTGGCCTCGAATCTCAGTCACCACCCGAAAGACGGTCCGAAACTCGCGGACAGAGTCAGGGTGAGGTTGCTTGACGAGGTCAAGGGCGCGCCCGGAAAACTTGCGCTGAAGCGGATTCACATCACCACCGAGGGCGACGAGTTGGTCGCCAGAGTCCGAACCCACCAAGGATCAGGCAATCTGCACAGTCTGGTCGCTGGAAATGGGCTCACCCTGCTTCCCGCGGGTGTTGATGGTGAACCCGGTGATTTCATCGACGCTCTCTGGCTTAGATGATGACCCGGCTCACCTTCATTCATGTTCGAGCCGACCGCATCGAGCATCAATTCAAGAACGGCGGACCTCCGAGTCGTTGCGCCCCGCGGTGAGATGATGTCAGTCGATGCTCCTCAGGTCAGCCGGGACGAAGGTTGGATCATCGTGCGCGGCGCCCGCACGCATAACCTCAGGGACATCGATGTGGAGATACCACGTGGGAGATTCGTCGTCATATCAGGGGTGTCGGGGTCCGGGAAATCTAGTCTCGCTTTCGACACCCTCTACGCCGAGGGACAGCGCCGTTATGTGGAGAGTCTGAGCTCGTACGCCCGGCAGTTCCTTGGGCAGATGAAGAAGCCCGACTGCGACAGTATCGAAGGCCTATCACCGGCCATCAGCATCGACCAGAAGCAAGGCAGCCACAACCCCCGCTCGACCGTCGCCACCACCACCGAGATTCAAGACCACTTGCGTTTGCTGTATGCTCGTATCGGACAGCCGCACTGCCCCGAATGCGGCCGCGAGGTCGCTCGTCGCACCACCCAGGAGATTGTGGACGACATCCTGTGGATGTTCACTCACCACACCGTCGCAATATGGGCCCCTGTGGTGCGCAACCGCAAGGGGACACACGTTGACCTGTTTCGCCAGCTGGTTGAGCAGGGGTACGTGCACGCGCGCGTGAATGGGAGGGAGGCTGACTTGGATGATCCACCTGACTTGGAGAAGAACCTGCGCCACGACATCGATGTGAGGATTGACAGGACAGCCCTCTCACGAACTACCCGTCAACGTCTTACCGAAGCGGTCGAGGCTGGTTTGTTACTCGGTGGTGGCACTGTTGCGATTGAATCACTGCGCGTATCCGCGAAGGAAACGGCCGATGACACAGATGAGGCCAGTTCAGTGGAGGTTGGTGAGACGATCGCCTACTCTGAAGAGTTCGCCTGTCCAGAGCACGGCGCATTCATGCCTGAGATGAGTCCACGGGTGTTCTCGTTCAACAACCCGCTAGGGGCGTGTCCTGACTGTCAAGGGCTGGGGGTGCAGCGTCAGTTCTCGTACGAGCTCCTGATCAACGATACACGCGCCGTGTCAGAGGGTTGCGTTCGTGCTTTCCAGACGTCGATGATGGCGGGCTGGTATCGCACGCAGATGATCCAGGTGTGCGAACACTATGACATCCCCGCGGACGTACCGTTTGCCGAGTTGGATGAGGACGCCCAGGACATCCTGTTGCACGGAACAGGGTCCACCGCCATACGCTTCCTGTTCCAGAACAAACGCGGCTCCAGTTACCAGATGGTCAAACCATGGGAGGGTGTTTTCAAGCGCTTGCAGCGTACATTCACTGATACCAGCAGCGACCGCAACCGCAACCGCCTCATCTCGTACATGACCGATGATCCCTGCCCCGGCTGCTCCGGCCAGAAACTCAATCCCGCCGTGCGCTCAGTCACAGTTGGGAAGATTTCCCTACCTCGTTTCTCCGCCTGCAGTGTGCTCGAGGCGCTGGCGGTGGTGCAGGTCTGGTCCACTGGAACAACCGACGACGACACCTGGGGGCGTATCGGTAGAGAGCCACCGTCCTCTGACGTGCTCGACGCGGCCGAGCACCTCTCCGAGCGGAACCTGCACATCGGCCGCGAGGTGCTCAAGGAGATCGAGACCCGCCTGCGATTCCTCGCTCTCGTTGGGCTCGACTACCTCACCCTCGACCGTCGCTCCAACTCTCTATCCGGCGGCGAGTCCCAGCGTATCCGGCTGGCCACACAGATCGGCACGCGGCTCACTGGGGTGATGTACGTGCTCGACGAGCCGAGCATTGGTTTGCACGCGCGCGACAACGCCCGCTTGCTTGGAACTCTACGCGAGTTGACTGACATAGGCAACACCCTGCTCGTGGTCGAGCATGACGAGGCGACACTCCGGCAAGCGGACTGGCTGGTCGACATCGGTCCTGGAGCGGGGCGCGAAGGGGGCAATATCATCGTGAACGGGAGCCTTGAGGATTTGTTGTGCAGCGAGGAAAGCGTCACTGGAGCCTATCTTTCAGGAGCGAAGAGCATCCCTCTACCTCAGGAACGGGTGCAGCCCAACGGAGAATACCTCAGCGTGCTGGGGGCACGTGAGAACAACCTGCAGGGAATCGACGTGCGCTTCCCGCTCGGCTGCATGATTGCCGTCACCGGCGTCTCAGGGTCTGGGAAGTCCACTCTCGTCACTGACACCCTTGCTCCTGCACTCCTACGCGATCTGCATTCGGCCGACGCCAGCCCCGGCAGCCATGCTGGAATCGAAGGACACGAGGAGATCGACAAGGTCATCGTCATCGA
>CALCOR010000044.1 GCA_937897085.1 uncultured euryarchaeote
CTCAGGCTGTCCGCCTCTCGCATGGGAAGCACGTCATCATCACTTGGAACCACTGCATCTGTATCGGCTGGCATGTCCCTACCCAGCAGCGCTGCCACGGTAATCTTTCAATAACTTCCCCCGCCCAATCATCGGCATATGCTCAACTATGGACTACCCTTCTGTTCCCATGACAGCACCCGTATCGTGAAATAGCACGGGTGCGAGAACGACGTGGGTCGATGTATGGCAGACTGCGATGTGTGTGGTGCTGGTGATGTCAGCACTCGAAGTGTACGCATGCACGGGGCACTACTCGATGTCTGTGGCACGTGTCAGAACCGCATGGGGCTGACTGCCGAAGAGATCGGCGATGCAAGTCTTGTTCGTGAACGGTCCCAGAGGTCCGCTGCTAGCAGAGGTGGACAAGGCAAGGGCGGTCGTTCTCGACCCAACACTGATTTGATGGCCGGCTCAGAAGTTGAACTTGCAGATGACTTCGCAAAACGCATCCGACAGGGGAGGGAGCAGAAGGGGTGGGACCAGAGAACCTTGGCTCTGAGGATGAAAGAGCGCATCAATGAAGTCAAACGAGCTGAATCGGGACACAGGCCCTCCGATAAAGTGCTGACGAAGTTCGAGAAGTCACTCGACATCGTTCTGATGGAGGTGGTTGACGGCGGGTATGAACGGCATGTCAAACAGTCAACACCCAGGTCACTCAACCTAGGGGACATACTCGATGCCGCCAAGCGCGAGAGTGATTGAGGTACGTGAATTCGGGGTGATTGTTTGGTGGAGGAACCTATTCCGTTGCACATCATCCACCTGTCGCAGGATGATCCGCGTAAGTGTACCGCGCGCAAACTCGCCAGTAGAGGTTTGGCGAACATTCACGAGACAAATCGTAGGCCACCACGTCGAGGCATCTTGCTCGATCCGTTGGCAGGTGTAATCCTTGGGCCGGACGACCGCGCAGTGATCGAATCCGGAGCCTCCCTTGTTGCCTTGGACTGCTCGTGGAAGCAGATTGTTCAGAGTCTTGCAGACATCGAAGGGCGCTCACCGGCCCTTGTGGGTCGCACACTTCCCGTTGTGTTGGCGGCTAATCCAGTTTCATGGGGTAAGCCTGGCCGGCTGTCTACTGTTGAAGCTCTGGCAGTCTCCCTGATTTTGCTCGGGCGCCGGGATCAGGCTGAAGACATTCTCAGACCGTTCTCTTTTGGTGAGCAGTTCCTGACTTTGAATCGGAAACCACTCGAGGCCTACGAAGAGGCAAACTCCAACGCAGAACTGGTGGAGTTGCAATGGGAATACTTCGACAAACCACTTTGAAATTGATCGGGGAGAATTGGTAGTCGGTAATCAGCGTACACTGGAACCAGGTGAGATGTCACCGTGAATCGTCACCAAACGCACATTCCCGTCATCGTCATCAGCGGCGAGCAGCATGCCTTCACTGAGTATGCCGCGAAGTTTGCGTGGCTTCAGGTTGGAGACGAACACTATCGTCATCCCGGTCATCTCAGATTTGCTATAGAACGGCTTGAGTCCGGCACATAATGTCCTTCCTTCATCACTGCCGTCACCGATATGCAGGACATAGAGATTGTCCGCATCGGGATGATCCTCCACCGACTCGATTATTCCGGTCTTCAATTCCATCTGGGTGAACGTGCTGTAGTCCATCCAGGTCGTTCCTTCTGGTGCTTCGTCCATTTCATCACTGCCTTCTTCATCATCTCTAGACTCATCTTCAGCGAGTCCGCGCTCGGTTGCAAGAATCTCATCAAGGTCCAAACGTTGGAATAACGGCTGCGGAGCCTCGGGGTTCCATCCTAGAGGAGCAGACCAGTCGAGTGCATCATCCCACCCTGCGTCCGAGACCTGCCCCACCTCACCCAATGATTCCCAGACACGTTGCGCTTGCTCCGGCATGAATGGATGTGTAGTGATCGCAAGGTAGCGACACAATCTCCAACCAAGAGCCAAACGGGCGAAGGAATCGGCTTGCGCTCTCGCATCGGTCTCTCCTTTCATGTGCTCCCACGGAGCTGCTGACTGCAGCATCTGGTTACCGAATTGGGCAGCGGACATCGCTGCGCGGAGCGCCTCCTTGAACCGGTGTCGCACTAGAGAATCAGTCTGCTGAGCGTGCAGCTCCTCGAGTTTGGAACACTCATCAGAACATAGAGTGGGGTCGTCGAACGAAAGCAGAGGATTGCTATCTTGTCCATCGTTCAGCCTATGTGCTAGAGTGAGCACCCGGTGGATGAAATTTCCATAAGTGGCGATGAGTTCATTGTTCACCTTGTCAACGAAGTCGGGCCACGTGAAGTCGGTGTCATGATTCTCGGGCATGTTGATCGATAAGTGGTAGCGCAGCGCGTCTGCACCGTAGCGCTCTAGGAACGGTGTCAAAGGAATTGCATTCCCTCGGCTCTTGCTGAACTGTGCCCCTGCCATCATCAGGTACTCCATACCCGGGACGTTCTGCTCGAGTTGCAGGTCACCTGGGCCAGGCAGGGTGGGTGTGGTGGAACTGTCGTTGCCGGCAGATGCGTGGTTCAATCCCATGATGATGGCTGGCCAGATGATCGTGTGGAATGGGATGTTGTCCTTACCTAGGAAGTAGAGGTGCCGGGGTTCCGTTCCATCATCAGATATTCTCCACCAGCGTTCCCACGCGTCATCACCATCGGTGTGGCCGGCTTCCGCGGCATACCGCTCAGCCCATATGCGAGCGCACGAGTAGTATCCTTGCACAGCCTCGAACCAGACGTATACACACTTGTCAGACCACTCATCACCCTCCAGAGGTAGGTCAATGCCCCATTCGAGGTCCCTGGTGACCGCGCGAGGCCTCAAACCCATGTCAAGCCAGTTGCGAGTCATGGAGCGAACGTTGGCTTTCCACTCAGTCCATCGGTCCTCAGTGTGTTGCTCGAGTGCCTTCTGGAAAAGGTCCAGTCGGTAGAAGAAATGCTCTGTGTCGCGTACTTCGATGTCAGCGCCGGGGTCCATCTTTGATTTCGGGTTGATCAGGTCGGTCGATTCGTATGTGGTTCCACATTGGTCGCACTGGTCACCCCTTGCCCCCTCTACTGAGCAATTCGGGCATTCCCCCTCGACGTATCTGTCGGGAAGGAAGCGTCCAGTACCGTCGGAGCGGACCTCGTAGTACTGCTGCATCACCCTGCGCTCAAAGAGGCCAGCATCGAGCAATTGCAGGAAGTTCTGTTGCACGAGTTCCTTGTGTCGAACATCCGAGGTTCGATTGAACAGCGCCCCTCCATATTCGACTCCGCGTGGGTCGATGTTCGGCTCCCATGCGCAACCTAGGGAAAGCAGCGCATCGGTGTTCAGGGAATGGAACCGGTCGACCACTTCCTGTGGGTCAACCCCCAGTTGTTCGGCAGTAAGGGTGATTGGGGTGCCATGCTCGTCACTTCCAGAGACCATCAGGACGCGATTACCGCGTGCCCGTTCAAAGCGAAATTGGATGTCGGGGGGAAGGTAGCATCCGGCAACATGCCCTAGATGGAGGGGTCCGTTGGCGTACGGCCATGCGACGCATATCAGCACATGTTCGCCAGTCACGGGTTAACCTCGTCGTTGTGGGGGTGTGAACCACTCTTTGAGTTTGTCAGGCTGTATTGATTCGACATCATCATTTTCCCTCAACCCTCAAGAACGGTGGCCACTTCGGTTACGTGTCGTCAAGGCAGATTGCTGGCGACGGAGACAAGAACCGGAATGCACCGTCAGAGCTTACCGGGCCTCGGGGTGGAATGGCCTCGATTCTCGAATTGGCTGAGCGAGCGCACTCTATTCGTCGATTAATGCGAGGTAGCCGTATTGAGCTGGACTCTTCTCATAGTGTTCGCCACCCTTGCGGTCGGCGTGTCGTTTCTGTGCAGCATTCTCGAAGCCGTGCTGATGTCGACGACCACTGCGCATATACAGGTGCTGCAATCAGATGGCAAACGGATTGGCCCGGTGTGGGCACAATTCAAGGACGAGCAGGAACGCCCGCTAACAGCCATACTGACTTTGAACACAATCGCCCACACAGTAGGAGCGCTCGGCGTCGGCGCACAGGTAGCCGCGCTGTATGCTGGAGATGCGCGCGAGCAGATGGCGATATTCGTCGCCTCCGCAGCGTTGACCATTGCTGTCCTGCTACTCTCTGAGATTCTTCCCAAGACATTGGGGACGATATATTGGAAGAAGATGTCAACATTCACGGCGTTGACACTGCAGATCCTCATCGCCTTGTTGATATGGATCGTCTGGCCGATAGAGAAGTTGCGCGGCCTGTTCCCCACACCCGAGCAGGAAAAAGTCACGCGCAAGGAACTGGAGGCCATGGTCGAGGTTGCTGAAGACGAGAATGTGATCGAGGCGGATGAGGAGACCATGATCCTCCACCTGCTACGCCTGAAGGACATGTACGTGCGCGATATCATGACCCCCCGTGTCGTGATGACCTGTGTGGAAATTCACAAGACTGTCTCCGATATCATGGAGGAGATACCAATCCTGTTGCACGGGCGCATTCCCGTCTATGGTGAATCGAAGGATGACATGCGCGGCATGGTGCTGCGCAGCGATATCCTACGTCGTGCTGCCGCAGACGAGGACGATGTGACGATGGAGGAGTTA
>CALCOR010000045.1 GCA_937897085.1 uncultured euryarchaeote
AGGTCGCTGGTTCAAGTCCGGCCTGCCGCACTCCGCCGATTCACCGGACGCCGTCAGGATTGATTTTCGGTTTCGTCGAGGGTCGAGCCACCTTCGTCCTCGACCTCGTTCTCCTCGACCTCTTCGACATGCTCACGGGGTTTGAGGCCAGCCTGTGTGTCCTTCTCGATGATCTCCTGCAGCTTCTTCTCGCGCACGATGACCACATTGGCGATTGGATCCCCAGGTCTCACCAGAGGTGTGGTTGCGAGGCCCACCACATAGCCGGTCACTGGACTGGTGATACTCACGACGCTGCTGCCGAACGGGTCGGTGATGTGGGCGATGGTCTCTCCCTTCTTCACGCTCGCACCCCCATCGATGAGTGTGTGCAGCAATCCCCCTTCTGGAGCACGGATCCAGCGGAAGCGACGGACAAGGATGCGCCAGCGAGGCTTGACGAGTTTCCCTTCCAGCATTCCGAGTTTCGCCATCACGTTGAGGATGCCACGGACTCCGCACTCCAGTGAACTAGGCTCGAATCGATTCGAGGTTCCGCTTTCGAGCAGGATCGCCGGTACTCCTGCGTCGGTCGCCGTCCTGCGGATGCTTCCCCCTGGGCCGTTGGAGTGCAGAATCACCTCAGTGCCGAATGCCCGGGCCAGCTTCTTGCAGGTGGTGTTGTCGAGGTTGGCGCGTACGTGTGGAACGTTCATGCGCGTGTTCGGAGCCGTGTGCAGGTCGATGAGGTAGTCAGCCCGGCGCACCACCTGTTCAAACAGGGTGTGTGCCAGTCTCTGCGACTGATTCCCATCCTTCTTGCCGGGGAAGAGTCGGTTGATGTCCCTTCCATCCGGGGCATTGCGGTCTTGCAGCAGCATACCTTCTACATTGACGACCGGAACGAGGATCAGGGTGCCGCTCATCGCTTCAGGGTCGATGTTATCGTCCGGTGTTCCCACTTGATGGTCGGATCCGAATGCCAGCTGATGTATGATTCCAGTTCCGTTCATCTCGTTGCCGTGGATGGCCGCTGTCACCACCAGGGTGGGCCCCCGTTCGCTCCCATGGATGATGTGCAGGGGGATGTTCATCGGGTTGCCCATCGGGTCGTCGCCGAGGTCGATATCTGCCTGTTCGCGGCTTCCAGGCTTGACCCGCACTCCATCGAACTTGAACGGCCCCCACGCGCCCATCGAAATCTGCGTGCTCCGCATTCCGCTTTGAGTAATCGGGCGCTCAGATACGGAGCAGCGGAAATCTGGCAATCGTTCATTAACCCTCAATGATGGGTGGACTTCTCCCGGAGGAGATGGAGTGCAGAGTCTTCCACAACGCGCACACCAGGCCGTCGTCCTCAGCGCTCGCCGTTTTCAGGCGAGTTGCATTACGACCCCTGTGACTGTACGTTGGGCAGACCTGCGAACCTGATGAGTCCGGTTCGAGGTATGTAGATGGCAGGAACTGAGGAATTGGATGAGTTGGTTGAGAAGGTGCTCGAGCACGCGCCCGATGCGGACGCGGAAGAAGTGAAGAAGGAATTTGAGCGCTATCGGGACGAGTTCCTGATTCCCCCTAAGGATGCGATGCGCTCGGTGCTGCGAAAGTTCGAGGTCGCTGAGGAAGATGTCGAGACGGCGGCGCGCAGCGCGTTGTCGAGCGGTGCCCGAGCGGGGCGTAAAGTCGACCGCTTCGAGGAACTCGATGCAAAAGACATGAACGTCACCATCGAGGTTAGCGTGGTCACCTACACGCCGCGCGTGCAGATGGTGCGTGGCGAGGAGCGCCAGATCGCCTTCGGCTGGATCGAGGACAATCCGTGGGGCGACTCAGGGGACCGTGTCCGCTGGGATTTCAAGGACTGGGGCAATCATGCAGAGAACCTCGCACCCGGCTCAGTCGTCAGACTCGAAGGCACCTCGGTGAACGAATGGCAGGGAAAGCGCTCACTGAACATCAACCAGTCCAGCCGCGTCGCCGTTCTGCGTGAGGGTGGCCCTTCCGTATCGCTTGCCACCAGTGACCCGATTAGCATCTCCGATGCTGGCTCCAAAGAGGGCTTCGTGACCATCGTCGGTCGCGTCATCAGTCGACGAGACGAGGTCATCAGCAAGAGAGACGGCAGCGGCGACCTGCCAGTTGTCAAGGGCAGGCTGGCTGATGAGACCGGTTCTCTCGGGTTCATCTGCTGGTCCGAGTTCGAGCACGAGCCCGGAACACTGCTGCGTATCGAGGGTGCCTCTGTGCGCCGCTTCCGCGACAATCCGGAACTCAACATCTCTGATCGCACCAAGATCGAGGTCTTCATCGACAACAACTTCGCCAGTGCAGAGCAACTGGCGACCACCTCGATGCTCAGCATCGGCGACCTGCTCGATGGCGCGCGTGACGTTAGCCTGATTGCTCAACTGAACAGTTGGAGCAGCCGAGAATTCACGAACGCCGACGGGGAGCAGCGCACCGTATGGGGAGGAGACCTGCTCGACCCGTCCGGCCGCTGTCGCGTCAGCGCATGGTGCGAACTTCCCATCGATGCCGCGAACCTGCCGATGTTCGTCCGCTTCGACGGGGTGCGTGTACGCTCATGGCAGGGCACACCGGACATCACAGTCGACGAGCCGGAACAGGTGAGTCAACTCGAAGAGGCACCGTGGGAGACGATCGATGCCGAGCAGCACTGGGTCGAGTACACCCTGCATGACCTGACATCCTCAGGTTCCAAGCGGGGAATCGAGACCTCCGGCACCATCGTCGCTGTGCGCGGGGATTGCGGCATCATCCAGAGATGTCCAGAATGCCGTCGCGTGCTGCGCGACGGTGCCTGCGCGGAGCACGGCGACATGCCTGGAGAGCGAGACCTGCGCCTGCGCTTCGTGCTCGATGATGGAATCAGCTGTGCATCGTTGCTGCTCAACCGTGAATCGAGTGAAGCACTGCTGGGCAAGTCGATGGATGAGGTCGTGGAGGTGTTCGACCGCGATGGTGCCGAGACGTTCGTGAACCAGATGCGCGAGCAGTGGTTCGGCCGTAGCGTGGTCATGCGCGGCCGTGCAATCGTCGATGAACAAGGAGCGATGCTGATGGCCGACCAGTTGGAACTCGACAACACACCAGTCGAGAAGCGCAGCGAAAAGGTGCGCGAACAGTGGGGGGTGGTCGCATGAGCGAGCGCCAGCGTTCCAGGCGCCAACCGGCGCTCAGGATGTTCGCGCGGGAGTACTACGAGGCGAACCTGGTGGAACAGGGATCCGGAGAGTACGACCCGTCGTTCGTCATCACCAAACTCGGAGCACGCGTCAATCGGATGTGCGTCGCCGGTCTGCTCGAAAGGATGGAGCGGCGTGAGACTGAATATGGCACCATGTACCATGGGAGCCTTCGGGATCCAACCGGACTGCACATGTTCAGCGTCGGTTCGTTCCAGCCCGAACTGCACGCGGACATGGAGGAACTGCTATCTCGCCATGAGGAGAACGAACCGCTGCTACTGCTCGCCGTGGGCAAGGCCAACGCTCAGATGACAGACGACGGAGGCGTGTTCACTCGCATCCGTCTAGAGGAATTCAACATCATCGACGGCGAGGCGTACGCCAACTGGCTCGTCGACGCCGCCGATGCCACTCTCAGGCGCATCGACACCTTCCAGCGGAGCCGTGACCTGCCGCAGGACG
>CALCOR010000046.1 GCA_937897085.1 uncultured euryarchaeote
AGCGACGAGCCGGTCTCGAACGCGGACGAGGCGGCATCACTCGCGACCGAGATCGGTTACCCGGTCATCCTCAAGGCGGCGGCGGGCGGCGGCGGCATCGGAATGCAGGTCGTGAACAATGCCGGAGAGTTCGAATCAGCCCTCAAGTTGTGCCAGTCACGCGCCGCCTCAGCCTTCGGCGATGATCGCGTGTTCGTCGAGAAGTTCATCGAGGGTGCCCAGCACATCGAGTTCCAGGTACTCGCTGACGGAACCGATGCCGTGCATTTCGGAGAGCGATTCTGCTCGATTCAGCGTCGCCACCAGAAACTTCTGGAGGAGGGGCCATGGCTCTCGGATGAGGTGCGCGCGGAAATCGGAGAACGAGTATGTGAGGGAGCGCGATCGGTGGGCTACCGCGGGCTGGCGACATTCGAGTTCCTCCGTGATTCATCGGGCGAGTTCAACTTCTTGGAGGTCAATCCACGTGTGCAGGTGGAGCACACGGTGACCGAGATGTTGACCGGTCATGATCTGGTGAGTCTTGGTATTCGCGTGGCTTCGGGCGAGTCGTTACCGCTGTCACAGGAGGACATCCACTTGTCCGGCCATGCAATCCAATGCCGCATCAACGCCGAGGATCCACGCCAGTTCACCCCCTCACCAGGAAGGTTGTGGGATTGCCACTTCCCTGCTGGCTTCGGTGTGCGCGTGGACACGCACGCGCACGTAGGATACGACATGCCTGGTTGCTTCGATTCGCTGCTGGCCAAGTTGATCGTCTGGGGTCCAGACCGCGAGCGGGCGATTGCCGGCATGCGCAGTGCGCTCTCAGAGACGACCCTGATCGGAGTCGAGACGGTCATCCCTCTGCATCAAGCTATCATGGACGAGCCAGACTTCCAAGCCCGGCAGGTGACAATCGCCTATCTGGACGAGCATCCCAACTTGCTCTAGCCCAGCCGCTGTAGCCCAGCGAAACTCAATTTGTCAGCTTCTGACACTCCGGTGGTGGACCGAAGGGAGACAAAGCTGGAGGGCGCTTCCAATCTCGGCTGCGTCTCTCTATCGAGCAGTTTCTTGATGTCCACCTCATCCCCAGTGGACAGGCTGCGAAGAATCTCGGCGGCGAGATCGTCAGCGATTTTGCCACCTCCGCTTCGAGTGAGCAGGTCGAGTCGTTCGGAGATGTCCGCTTGTGCGTCCTGATCGCTGCGCAGGCGTAACAGCTGCGTGGAGACAAGTTGTGCATCAAGTGGCTCGTCGTCGTCGAAGCCGTCGTCGTCACCATAGGTGTCGCGATATCCATCCGCTGGATCACGTCTGAGAATTCGACCCATCTTTCTCCCACCACGCTCTATCTGCTTGAGCCGTGGGCTGACCCAGGCGCGTAGCGAGGCGAAGGCGCTCCGCTCACTGGGCCGTCGGCTGACTGGCTTCAGTCGCAACCGTTCGAATTCTGTGCGCGTGGCACGCATCCTCTGTAGAGTGGGGTATTCCTTCAGCGGGTCGCCGAGCTTCGCATGCAGTCCTTGGGTAGTACCATCGCCCGGTACCCTGGGCGGCCTGTATTCTCCCTCCGCCAACCTTGCATCCGCCACCACGCCGGGTGTGCATTCTGGTCGCAGTGCGTCGCGGTTCGGTTCTGGTAGTCCGCCAATATGAGGGGAGGCGGATGCGATCATCGCGTACGAGGTGGCCCCTGCTGGCTCATTACGCCACGTGCTGGGGTGGGTGGATGGGGGTGCTTGTGCTCCAGAAGTCGGTTGAAATGACTGGCTCGGGTACGAGGAAGTGGATGATGCAGTTGGTGCGGGGCTGCTGGAGAACGATTCGGAAATCGATTTCCCTTCGGCTTGGTCGAGCGCGTCGAACAGCCCACCTTCTCCGAACATCCCACCGCCCCCGAACTCGTCCTGTCCGAACGAGAAGCCAGCCTCCTGTCCGGAGTTTCTGGCATCGGAGAGCGACTGGTCCAGCAGGGTGCCTTCATGCGATAGTGAATCTGTGCTGCTCGGAGATGATGGCGAGCCCCCCTGTCCAATCTGCCACGGAACCTGGTAATCTCCCGCGCCCGTCACCGTTCCGTAGCCGTCAGCATGCTGCGAGTTACTCAGTGGGGGAATCTCGTTTGTATGAGTAGCACGCTGGTCCCTGAGCGCGGCCGACGCCCGCTCGAACACCGGATGTGGTGCGTCGTTCATCGCTGGTTGCGGTGCGCTCGCCTCGAGGTGCACCTCGTCGTCGCCGAGCAACTCTGCCTCATGCACGGGCTCGCCGCCGAGCGCGCGCCTGCGCTTGTCGGAGAGTCTGGCGAGCGCGCTCTCGAGAGTGTCCTCCACGGAACGATCCTCGAAGTCGGCGAGCGCTGCCTCGCTGGCAGAGACCGCCTCGATGTGCTTCTGGAAATCCTCTATTCTTCCGATGGTTGGGTAGTTCGGTTCGATTAGTTCGTCCAGTCCTAGACGCGCTTGGTCGAGCGTGACACCATCAGCCATCCTATCGAGCATGATGTACAACCGCTGGAGTTTGTGGTCGCGGCCGTACAGGATGTGACGGTCGCCTTGACGGGTGTCGATACTCAGTGCCGGGCGCCTTCCCAACACCCAGATGAGCAGTGCGAATGCTCCGAGACCGTAGGCATAGAGCTGTACTCTTCCATCCAGCACTCGAGCACCGGCGAGCAGGGATATGATCCCAATGAGGGTCACCAGTGGCGGAGTGATGGCGACGTGATGGTGGCGTAGGCGGTGAATGGCGTCCAGATCGATGCGCATCCCCTTTCCGTCGCGCCGTTCCAACAGCAGCGTCCGCTCACTGAGAACACCCTTGATTCGGCCGTCGATTCCGGCCACCCTAAGTGAATGGAATAATTCGTGTTCCAGAAAGTCGCCTCCTTCTACGCTATACCTCATCTAGGACTTCGCCCAGCGTGCATCCCAAGACGCACAGGTTTGCGGTCCGCTTATGTTGGTTCCCCTGACGATATGGCGCGATACGCACGTATGCACACCCACGGGCGGGGGCGGCATACGAGATATGAGCCACCTGAATTTGACAATCGCTTCAAGTGCTAGTCACTCCTGCAACTCCCGTGCAACCAGGTCTGCCCCCCCAACCAGGAATTCAATCTGGAGTGCAACCTGGAGTTCAGCCACAGGTCTTCTATGCCCCAGGGCCCTCTCGTGGAATGGGGACGCTCGCTCACCTGGGTGGTTCACTCGGATGGTTGATAATTGGGCCAATCGCCTTCCTGATTCCGATGATTTCCTATTTAGTGAAGAACGGTGAACAGGTCAACCGCGACGAACTCGAACTGGATCACATGCGACAGGCGTCGAATGCTTCGATCACGATTGCCATAGCTAGCATTGTTCACGGTGCCTTGATGTTGATTCTCGTTGGATTTCTGACCATGCTTGCCCACTGGATTTGCTACCTCGTCTGGTCGATTCAGGCGAACTCCGCGATGAAGCGCGGTGAACAGTATCGATATCCGCTGACGATTCAGTTCTTCTGATGTTCAGCCGTCCTCGCTGAGCATGGAATCACGGACTCGCTGCGCTTGTTTCCAGAGTAACTCTTCTTCCTCGTTCGCAGGGGTGTGTTGTGGAACTGGTGTCGGGCGCATGTCGGAATCGACGGCGACCATGAAGAAGAAGCCGGCGCAGATATCCTCAGGTTCCCATTCAGAGCGCGTCAGACGCCGGGCGACGACGTAGCAGCCGGTGGTCGTCCGCGAGGTGAACACGACTCTGGAGGTCACCTCGACAATATCCCCCTTGTACGCTGGGCGCATGAACTTGAGCGAGTCGATCGAGATGGTCACGAACTGCTTGTGGGCGAACTTGCTGGATGCCATTCCCGCAGCGGTGTCCATTATTGACAGCAGGCGGCCACCAAACAGGGTGCCGCGTGAGTTGGTATCCTGAGGGAACACCTCGTTCAGCAGGACCACGGGTTCAGTGGAGTACGGCTCATCCATCAGTCAATGGGCCTTGACGCTCCCTCATCAACCCTCGGAACCAACCTGTGCTACTGGCGCCCATTCACTCACCCGACAGAATGCTCATGCCGTTGTCACCCGTCGCGCTGTTGATGAGTGCCGAGAATGGTGCTGGAGATCCGGTCGGCCGAGCCGTGGCGCTGGTGTCCGGAGGCATCGACTCTCCGGTGGCGGTGGCGCGTATGGTTTCTGCAGGCTGGGAGGTGATTCCGTTGCATTGCAGCCAGGAACCTGTGACAGGTCCCGAGGCGCAAGAAAAGACCGTTGAATCTCTTCGCCAACTGCGAGGTCAGAATGGACCATTGGGCGGAATGGGAGCATGCATCGACGGGACACTGTACGTGGCACCGGTCGCGCAGACTCTCGCCTTGTTCACGGACGGTGAGTGCCACCGTGATTACTTCGTTCACATGAAGCGGCTGTTCAACGCCATCGCTTGTCTGCTCGCCGACGAGGTGGGAGCCAGCCATCTGCTGACCGGCGAGAATCTTGGACAGGTTTCGAGCCAGACACTAGGGAACATGGGTGCGGTCGAGCGGGCTTCTGACCGGCCCGTGCTGCGTCCGTTGCTGGGCATGGACAAACAGGAGATCGTCGATGAGGCACGCACGCTCGGAACATTCACCATCAGCGAGGGACCGGAGATGTGTGATGTACTCGGTCCAGCACACCCGACAACGGTCGCTGACATCGGGAGGTTGCTTCGAAATGAGGATGCTCGTGGCGGCCTCGCCCATCTTGCGCTCTCCTGCCATGAAAACAGGGAAACAGCGTCGCTGGATGGCTGACAGGGGTTGGGCGCAAGCCCAACGGGGTTAAATGCGAAATGAGGCTGCGTACGCCGAACCGCGTAGCGGTTTATGGGATGATGACAATGAATGAACGCCGAAAGACACTATGCTGCCTGATGGTGGTCGCCGTGATGATATTCTCAACAACTGTGGTACATGCCGCCACAGTCAACACCTTCGCCAACGCCGAGACTGAAGTGAAGGTCGAACTACGAGATTCAGGAACTTATCTCAACACAGTCACCGGCCAGGTCTCCCTGCCGGAAGGAGAGACCGTGACCTCTGCGACAGTCGAGGTGCAGAATGATTTTGCCACTCTTGCATTCCACCGTTCCTACGATTCAACGGTGCAGAGCAACATCTGGGACGCACGCTTCAACAACATGCTGTCCTACAGCAGCACCGGATGCCACCAGACCTCGATATCGAATTGCGACTTCACAACGACCGAAGACGAACTGGGGCTCACCAGTAAGGGATTCAACGCTGACTTCGAGACCAGCGCACAGGGTTTCACCCCCGGTCCAGCGGTTGACACCTTCAACTGGGAGCGAGAACTCACGCAGCCCACCCCCATTCTACCCACCGGGTGCGCTACGGGTTCCACCTGCTGGGGGACCAACTTTGTCGATCCTGACTACACCGATGATTCGCTCGCCAGCGAATTCGCGTACGAGTTGATGTCCGGCACGATCCAGATCCACCCCGGTAAGGGTCAGGCGACGTTCAAGTCGCTGCACTCGCTCTACTATCGGGGCACTCCTTCGGCCAAGTACTACGATGACTGCGCCTACGTCGCCCTCCGAGAGTCGATGGATGCGACGAGTTGGAGTCCATGGGGCTTCCACGACATCGACCGTGGCAACTCGACTGGAATCAGCCCCGGCCAGCACGGCATGTTCCAGCGTGGCACGCTCGTCAATCAGGTGCAGGCAGGGTGCAGCGGCAAGGGCACTATCACCGTCCCTCTCAATGCGTGGGTGCTCGCTGGGCAGAGCGACGGCGGTACAGCCGGCAGCCTGCAGTGGGCGACGCTGGCGCTCGATCTCTCAGCTTACGAGAACATGTACGTCCAACTGATGTTCGTGCTCGAGCGCAACGCACACACCGCCCCCCCACTCAACGGTTCGATGCAGGGTTGGTACATCGACACGATGCGCGCCGGAGATCCGCTGCCCCAAGCCGGTTACGTCGACATGGGTCCGTTCTCGAACATGGCCTCCCAGAACAACGGCTTCCCCGATGGATTCGGAGTGCTCAACATCGAGTCGGCGACCCCTCCGGGTGCCAGTTTCACCATCGATGTCTACGACGCGTCGAACAACCAGTTGGTCGTTGACGGCCACGGAAACGTGCTCTCTGGGTTGACAGGCAGCACGATCGAGTTGTGGGACGTCGACACCTCTGTCTATTCGCTGCTCAACCTCCGTTTCAACTACAACAGCGGCTCCAGCCGCATCGGAACCCCGGTTCTCTACGGTTTCAGTCTTGGAACCAAGGTCGGAACCGGACTGCGAGACATGGCGGGAGTTCAAGCCTTCGGGGGCTCGTTCTTACCAGGGGCGTGGACTGCGGATCAGTTGGGGGGGACGATAATCTACATGTCGGAGATCAAGGACTCGACGTGGAATCCTGCGAAGATCAAGAATCGGTACTCGATGCCGGTGGTAGCGGCCAAACCGATAGTGGAGGATGACTGTGGCAACGGCGTTATCATGCTCCATCCCTTCAATTCGAAATCAGGCGAATTCATGCAAGCCACCAACAATCAGTGGTACGACTTCAACACCACTGCGAACGGTGTGCCCATTCCTTCGACGGGCGTGGGGCTGGCAGTGATGTATGCGGCACAGTGCACTGTGACTGGAATCTGGTTGGAACTGGAGTTCGCGCACAGTTCTGAAAGCCTTACCATAGATGTTGCCGGCGACAACGATTTGCAATGGGGACTCACCCATCCGGCGTTCGGTGCCTACGGACGGCAGAGCTACTTCCGTAGCCAGGTCGTCGACGGCGTGAACATGCGCGCCGAATCCATGTCGATGAGCATGGCGGTCACCGGCAGGGCTGAGGGTGCGCCGTTCCTGCTTCCAAAGGACGCCAACGTGACCCACGCTGAGGTGTCCTTCTCCGACAGTTACGTCGGCAACGCCTCGATTACGCTGCTCGCCGCCAATCAGGAGCAGCACCTTGGATTTACAGATGACGATTTGGAGATGACCCCTGACAGCTGGAAGGCGCTCGGCCAGTTCTCTGACGAACTGCAGACGCTGCTCGACGACCCTCAGGTGCCGGCGGCGGTCGTAGATGAGTTCGGCAACGAGTGGGTGCAGTTCCGTTTCAAGTTAGAGAACGCTACTGCCGGAGTCGGTTCCAGCATCACCATGCGCGATCTGGATATCTTCTACGAATGGAATGTCGTCCTTGGGGCCACACACGACCTGGCGCGTGAATTGAATCAGGGCGTGGCGCTGAATACTCCTGTGGGAGGTCAGGTGATCGTGCCGATCAGTGTTGGGGGAGACACGGGCGGTGCAGTCAAACTGAAGAATCTCCTGGTGACCACCGAGAGCGGATACGACAACACGCTCAACACGACGGGCAGTTGGTCTGGGCTCTACGCCAACGGGGATGTCTACGAGGCGGTCACGACCCACTCGTTGGCGGTGAGCACCGGTGAGACGATCGCCCATGCCAGCCTGCAGTTCGAGTCCGAGTCAGGCAATGCTGAGTTCCTGTGGACGGCTGCCAACGATTCCTTCTGGGAGCGTGGAGACGAGACGATGTTGTCACTGATGGTGATGCAGTCTTCGGCCACCGACGTGGCGAACGGGAAGCAGGTGCTCTGGCGCTTCCGCGTGAACAGCGACTGGCAGGATTCACCCACGGTCAGGGTGTTCGCCACGATGATCACCACTTCCGGTTCGGAGGGATTACCCGCCGCGCTGATGCTCAACCCGACGGTTGGAAACGCGGCCGAGAACGACGCGCTCATCCAGCGACTCGATCTCTTCAATCAGGGCGGAGTCCTACAACCTGACCTGACCAACGCCTCCAGCAGTCAGGTGATCACGCTCAACGGTTCGGTTCGCTTCGAGAACCTTGCCGAGTCGCCCGACCCAGCGGCTTACAACCTCGTGTTCGAGTTGCAGAATCAGTCGAACTTCAGCCATTGGATCGAGGTCGACAGATTGTCGAGCATCATCGGAGGCGACTTCGAATGGCAGCCCACCATCGCTGCAATGGCCGCCGGCACCGACACCTACCGCCTGCGCCTCGCTGACTACAGCGGTGGAGACACCCTCTGTCCGCCAGCGCAGTACAATCCTGATTCCGACTGCGCCATCCGAATCGTCCTGAACATCGACACGTACGCGCCCGTGCTGGTGAACATCAGCGTCTGGGACATGATATCCGAATGGCGCGAACTCACCGACGACACCTGGATTCCGCCGTCGTCGAATCAGAAGTTCCGAGTCGTTGCCCGTGATTTCCCCCAAGC
>CALCOR010000047.1 GCA_937897085.1 uncultured euryarchaeote
GACATGATTCCTCGCCGAATCTCTCGTGCACAAGCAATGGACGTCAATTCCAGCCAGGACAATCTCGCCGGCTACAAGGCCGTACTGATGGGCGCCGATGCCATCTCCAAGGGAATTCCGATGATGACCACCAGCGCCGGCACCGTGCGCCCCGCAAAGTTCGTCATCATGGGCAGTGGTGTCGCCGGATTGCAGGCGATCGCCACCGCCAAGCGTCTCGGGGCCGTCGTCTACGCATCTGATGTGCGCAAGTCTGCCGCCGAACAGATCGAATCGGTCGGCGGCCGCTTCATCGAGGTCGAAGGAATGGACGACTTCGAGGATGAATCCGGATACGCCAAGCCGCTGACACCAGAATTCATCCAGAAGGTGAACGACACCGTCTGTGAGGTGGCAGCAGGAGCCGATGTCATCGTCACAACGGCCAGAATCTTCGGACGGCCGGCACCGATCACGGTGCCAGCGAGCGCTGTGGCGTCGTTCAAGTCGGGCTCGGTCATCGTCGACATGAACGCGGATGTGGGTGGCAACTGCGAACTGACACAGCCGGGGGAGGTCATCACCACAGAGAACGGCGTGACCATCATCGGCACGACCAATTTGCCGGGTCTGCTCTCCAGCACGGCTTCGATGCTCTATTCCAACAACCTCACGACATTCGTGGCGTCACTGGTCAAGGAGGGCGAATTATCCCTCAACCCCGACGACGACATCCTCTACGGCTCACCTGAGGGGGATGACTTCCACATCTCTGGCATGGGAGGCGTTCTCATCTGCTCAGGTGGGGAAGTCGACTCCAACCAATCAAGAATCCAGGAGGCGATCTGATGGTGTTGACTCTCGCGGCGCTCATCGCCAGCATCACCGTGTTCGTGCTCGCTATCTTCCTCGGATTCGAACTCATCAGCAAGGTTCCACCGACGCTGCACACACCGCTGATGTCCGGTGCAAACGCCATCTCGGGAATCACCATCGTCGGCGCGCTGATCCTTTCCAACGCCGCCTTCAATGACGGTGACCCGGGCACAGCCGCCACGCTCGCCTTCATCGCACTGGTGATGGCGACCATCAACTGTGTTGGTGGCTTCATGGTCACTAATCGAATGCTCGAGATGATCGCCGGCAAGCGGCGCAAGAAGGGAGGTGACTGAGATGGTCGACCCGGTGGTCTGGGACATCGGATACCTGCTGTCCGCGGCGTTGTTCATCTTCGGCATCAAGCGACTGTCCAGCCCGAAGACGGCGCCCAGCGGCAACCGCCTCGGCGCCTACGGCATGATGCTGGCCGTGATCGTCACCCTCGTGCGCATGGAGACTGAATCTCCAGGCATCATAGGTTGGGAGTTGGTCGTCGGTGGCCTCGCGCTCGGTGCGATCATCGGCGCCATCATGGCAACCAAGGTGCAGATGACTGGAATGCCAGAGATGGTGGCTCTGTTCAACGGATTCGGCGGAGGCGCATCTGCGCTGGTGGGACTTTCAGAAGTCCTGGGGCGTCTGCAGGTCGGGGACATCCCGGAAGCGGGAATCGGACTCTACGGCACATGGGTTGCCATTGGCATGACCGCACTCGTCGGTTGGATCACACTGACCGGCAGCCTGGTTGCGATGATGAAACTCAAGGGCGGATTCTACATCCCGCTCACCAAGAAGGACGACCGCGGTCGGCGCAAGTGGGTCAACTTCCCCACCTGGGGGCCACCGTGGCTCAACTTCGTCAAGGCACTGCTCCTCATCGGCGGCTTGGCACTGGTCGTGCTCACCATCCAGGAGCCGAACAACACAGACTGGATCTACGCCCTCGTCGCTGTCTCCTGCCTGCTCGGAATCCTGTTCGTGATGCCCATCGGCGGCGCCGACATGCCAGTGGTGGTGTCACTGCTCAACTCGCTCTCGGGAATCGCAGCCGCCTTCACCGGCTTCGTCATTGGGAACAACGTGCTCATCATCGCCGGCTCGATGGTCGGCGCCGCCGGCCTCGTTCTCACCTTCGTCATGTGCAAGGCGATGAACCGCACCTTGCCGGCTGTGCTGTTCAAGTCGTTCGGCGGCGGAGGTCGGGAGAAGCGCACGCGCACCAAGGTCGGCAGCGACGCCGTGGAGGTCGCGATGGTCTGCGACGGCATCGCCAAGTGCATCATCGTGCCCGGATACGGGATGGCTGTCAGTCAGGCGCAGCACGCGGTGAAAGAGTTCGCCGACTTGCTGGAGGCGATGGATGTCGAGGTGAAGTACGGCATCCATCCTGTCGCAGGACGCATGCCCGGCCACATGAACGTCCTGCTGGCTGAGGCCAACGTGCCGTATGAGCAGCTCATCGAGATGGACGACATCAACTCGGAGATGGCTGAGTGCGATGTCGCACTGGTTCTCGGCGCCAACGACACCGTGAACCCGGTGGCGCGCAGTGGCGAAGGACCGCTCGGGGGCATGCCGATCATCGATGCCGACAAGGCACGGGTCGTGGTGTTCATCAAGCGCAGCCTGAGCGTCGGTTACGCCGGCGTGGACAACCCGTTGTTCTACGAGGACAGCACGATGATGTTGTTCGGGGACGGCAAGAAGATGATGGTCGAGTTGAACGCTGCCATCAAGGATCTCTGACGTTCTTTACAGCGGGGCAGGAGTCACTCCGACAATCGTTATGAGTCGACCGTAGGTCGACTTCTCCATAGGTGGTGCCATGCGTTTCTCCCTCGGTCACGCTGCTGTCGCACTCGCACTGCTGCTGATGCTCGGAGGGGGTGCACTCGCCTCGTCAGGCGGCCCACCGGAATCGAACGCCGGAGGAGATGCCACAGTTGGATACGGATGCACCTGCCACGGCGCTGGTGCACCGACGGCTGGCATACCCTCGACCGAGGTGGTCGTCTCGATATCGGGAGTTCCTCACTCCTACGATAACGGCACCGCCTACGATTTCACCATCAAGGTCCAGCATTCCTCAAACACGGACGGCGGCTTTCTGCTCTCCTCGGGCGGCGTTGGCACTTTCTCCTGGGCCGACGACCTCGACATCCGTCCGGCAGACGGAAGCGGTGAGCCGACCAGCGCCACCAGCACCAGCGCCAACATCTCACACTCCAGTTCGGCAAGCCCGGCGGAATGGACGTTCACTTGGACGGCACCGGCAGCAGATGAGGGGGCCGTGACCTTCTGGTTGGCGGGCAACTCAGTCGATGGCGGTGGGGCGAATGACGACAGTGACCACTGGAACATGCTCTCGTTCGTCGTGAACGAACCCGGAGCGACCGATGCGCAGTCGGAGGAGGGCCTGTCCACCCGAGTGATCAGTGTCGGGGACTACGACAGCCTGTTCGTGAGCGAGGAGGACCCCGAACAGTTGGAGCGGGAGCGGCAGGCGGAACTTGCCGATGGAGTGTTCTGGACCGGGAACACGCTCTACTTCTCGTCATTGTTGGCGCTGATCGTCGGGGCGGTTTTCCAGCGGGAGATTCTGGAGCGCAAGCGCGGAGAAGGGCCGCCGTGGCTCCCCAAGGAACTCGCTTATCCCCAAGGACTCAGGAGAGGGTTGACTTCTATCCTGTTCTTCCTGCTGGGCCTCTACTGGATTTCCAACGATGAGCCCGCATACATGACCGGGCCAGCCATCTTCGTTGGCTTCTGGGCCGCTTACGGGGTTTACCGCACTGCCAGAGCGACGCAACAGCAGCCGACTGAGCCTGAGATCGCCTGAGTGACGAGATTTCACCAGCGCCAAAGCCTTGAGACGAGGGGGAGTGGAGATGCCATGGGGCGGACGCTCGCACCGCGCGACCGCACCCTTCCCTTGGCCGCGCACGCCGATGAGGCCGTCGGTCGGCTACGCGTCGCCCTGGTCTACGTCGTGTTGATGGCCGTGCTGTGGGCGACGGTCGTGGATGACCTGCTAGCAGCCTGGCTGGCGACGCTCCCGCTCGCTGAGGGCGCCACGACACTCACCCTCTACAGCCCGTATGACTGGCTGGACACTCGCTGGACGGCCGTCGGTCTGCTCGCCCTGCTCTCATCGTTGCCTGTGCTCGGCTGGCAAGCCTGGCGATTCGCCCATCCTGGTCTGCTGCCCTCGGAGCGCACCTGGCTGGCGACATACATCGCTGTCGGAGGCGTGCTCACCCTCGGTCTGATCCTGCTCATCTGGGGTTGGGTGTTTCCGCGGATGATCTCCGCCGCTGAGGTTGCAGTGACGATCGAAGGCGTCGGCTTGCACTACGACGTTGTTGCCCTGTTCCAAATGGCCTTGGCGATGAGCTGGCTGCTGCTGCTCGTCGCCCTCGCTGTGCTGGCGCTCGCCCTCGCTCGCATGCTCGGACTGGTAGCGGACGACCCGCTGGACATCATGCGCATCCGAATCCACTTCGTCTCCGTGGTGCTGCTGTGGGTGGTCACTCCCGAGGTATTCTCCGGGCTGTTCCTCCCCACTTCGCTGCTGCTCGTGTGCACAACCGAATGGTCAGCCGGCCGGTTGCCCGTGCCGTCGAGCGGCCGCGGGCGGCCACCGACCTCGGTGCTCGATGCTGAGGGCGGAGTACATCGGGTGGGACTCGTATGCTGCGGCTGCGCCGGCGCATGTCCCCAACCACAGATCGAGCGGGCTCCTGAGACCGTCGGGCTACTGCCACCCGCAGCGCTCTGCCTCTCGTTCGCACAGCAGGAGACGGTGGTGGAGCGAGCCGTACGAGAAGGATGGACGGACGTCTGCATCACGGGATGCGATGGCACCCCGCTTCCCTACCGCTTGAAGCGCGCTCTCGACAACCGCGGTGTCAACGTGACCGGGCTCGATCGCCTGTCAGGACCGCGTACAGGGGGTGGGCTGAATGCGGAGGCCACTGAGTTAGCCGACCGCGTGGACCTCTCCCGCGCACGACGCGCATGGTCGCCTGCAGCCATGCGGCGCGCGCAGTTGGCGGCTCTCTCCAATGCCGATTCAGGCGCCATCCCCCCCACACTCGTGTTCGTACCCACATCCGGTGCTCTTCCATGGGGTGAGGAACTCGCCCAGAACGAGGTACTGCTCGCTGGCACAGGTTTCGTTCCCGAAGGGCTGGACTTCACTGTCAGGCACGCTGAATAGCCGCTCGACTCGGGCTATCATTCAAGACGGACCCGCGGAACGGGATTCTCATGCGAGCACGCTACGCAGTGCCGATGGCACTGCTCATCCTCATTGGCGGGTGGTGGGCAGCGCAGGACCCGTCCCGCCTCGGACCGGTGTGGGATGCACTCGAGGAACATGTCGGGGTAGTCGTCGACGATGCGGAACTCGTCCAGTTGCAGCCCAACGAACGCTGGTTGGTGATTGTGATCGATTTCCCAACCGCTCCGGAGGGTCCGACGCGCAACACCGAGCGCGCCAACACGATCCTCACCGGCGCCAGCGGTGGCGATGACTACATCTCGCAACTCAGCGGTGAGCAGTCTAGCCTCACCGTAGATGTGCTGCCGACTGTCTATCACGCTTCCAAGAACGTACAGCACTGGGGTGCTGACGCCGATGGTGAACGGGATATCGGCGAGCAGGGGTCTGACGGACCGGCCGGTCTGGCGGCAGATGTTCTGAGGAATGCGCTGGAGGGGGTTGACCTCTCTCCGTATGACCTCAATGGCGACAGCTGGGTTGACCGGGTGCTGCTGCTGCACACGGCCAACGCGCAGGAGGATTCTGGCGGAAGTGGGACGATCTGGAGTCATTTCGGGGCTCTGCCAGTACCGGTGGTAGTGGGTGACATGCGCTTCGACCACTACACAATCGCCTCGTTCGACTCAGGCTTGGGCACCATCATGCACGAGATGCTGCACCAGATGGGAGCCATCGACCTCTACGACGTCCACGGCCTGGGAACCGGTGAGGACTGGAATGGCGTAGGTGACTGGGACGTCATGGCGAGCGGGAACTGGAATGGGAATGGGCGCACTCCCGCACTGCCTTCACTGGCCTCACTGGACCTTATCGGCGCTGACCGGATCACCGAGGTCGTTATGGGTACATACGCGCAGTCCTACATCCTCAAGCCCCTCTCGAACCGCGGCACTGGTCTCGAAATAGCGCTCGCCCCGGATGAGCGGCTGCTGATGAGTTATCGTGCTGACAATGGATTCGACTCGAAACTTCCCGGAGCGGGATTGCTGGTGACGATACAGGACGAGTCCGTTGGCGCCATCGACCAGAATCTCGTGAACACCGACCCGCAGATGCCTTGGCTCTACGTTTTGGAGGCGGATGGCGATGACGGATTGCTCAACGGCGATGACCAGGGTGTGGAGGGGGACCTTTTCCAAGAGGGAGACAAGTTCGGGGCCGAGGGAAGACCGGTCATCGACCACCGGGGGCGCAAGGTGTCGTGGACCGCAGAGGTCGTCGACGTGGAGCCCGGTCAGTTGGTGATCAACTTCAGCGCATCCGGAAGCCCCGGGTTCGACGTGCTGCCGCCGCATCAGCCGATCCAACTGCTTCCCGGAGAAGGAATCCCGGTAGTCTGGAGTCTCGCCGGCTCGTCCACTTGCTCACCTGACCTGTCGCTGGTCTCGACCGATGGCCGACAGGTCACCTTCGATGGTTCAGGGGATACACTTTCCTTTGACAAGCCGAGCGCCAGTTACGAGATCAACTGGCAAGGTCAAGGGACCGCGGGTACGGCTGGCCGCTTGGTCGGCAACGCCACCTGCGGGCCGGGGGAAGCGGCGATTCAGTTGGACATTCCTTGGTATGTCATCGGTGCGCTGTTGCAGATGGAGGAGTTCGAGTATGACATCCCCGCAGAGGGACTCTCCACAGTCACAATACCGCTCAGCTTCAAGGGCGACGGGTCAGGTAATTTCGACGTGCGCATCGAAGGGCCACTGTCGCGCATCGCAAGCCCGCCAGCCGGCACACAGGTTCTGTCCGACGGCTCGGAGATCGAACTGTCGATTGACCCCAACGGCTTGCTGATGCCAGGGATGGTCGCCAAGGGACAGGTCGTGCTGCGTGATGCCGATGGGCTTGAGCAGTCGTTCACAGTCACACTGATCGCCGAGGGATTCGAAGGCGGCGGGGAGTTGGTGCGGCTGCTCTCCGAGCCCAGCAACCTGATTATGATCGCAGCAGGAATGCTGGCGTTCTCCTTCCTGCTCAGCATCACCAAGGCGAGCAAGAACAAGCAGAAGAAACCCAAGAGACGTTGGGGCCGGCGCAAGAAGAAGCAACGTGACACCGGGGATTTCTCCATCGCCTCTGCCCTACGAGGGGCCCCCACCGAGGGGGCCGCAGAGGTGAGCGGTGGTGGAGTGGTCGCTACCACCGGAGTCACCACCATCGAGGACGCAGGATCCACGGTCCCGCCTGCTCGCTCCGGCCCCAAACGCCCAGGCGGTCTTCCGACGGAAACCCAGCGATTCAGTGACCCGAACGCGATACGAGACATCGACGATGAACGATAGCGTGCCTGTTTCTGATGACGCTTGAATCAACGCCGCACGCCGCTCCAGCGGGCATCGGGTGGTGGGCGAGTCACGGCGAGGTAGCACCACACTCCTGCCTGCTCAAACCCGCACAGCCAGGTCTTGTTCACCCCTGTGGACATACGTGCGGAGAGGCACACCTGAGCCCAGTCTGACGGAGCCTCGTCCTCATGTTGCAGCAGGTAGGGGGCATGCGTCACACCCACGGGTTGGTCGTAGAGGCGCCAGCGTGTGCCATACTTGAATCCGGACCGTGGCAGCAATCCACGCCCCAGAATATCTTCCAGCAGACCTGGGAATGGGCTTGAATCACCCCCACCGACCTCTGCCTGACTCACTTCCCCGTTGGGGTCGCAAGGGTTGAGTCTGTAGGTGGTGACGTCGAGGTCGTCGTCAACGATGAGCACCTCGGCAATCCTGTCAGCGGCTGTAGCCACGCTGGCCCAATCGTGCAGTTCCCGCCAGTCGATAGCCTCGGATGCCTTCACCCAGCGCAATTCTCCCTCAGGCGGGCCATTCCTGACTCGTTCCGCCCGCGCCCAGCGCAACCCCCAGGTGGACTCTGAAGCCGTGCCCGGAAGACTCAGGGATTCCAGGTTACGTGCCAGTACTACCTTCTCTCCCGGTGTGCGTATGGCCTCCAACGCCGCCGCCTCGTGCAGCAGGTCAGAGATCCCTTCTCGTTCCATCCGTTCATTCTCCCACTTTTCAGGCAGTGCGAGGTTGCGCTGTCGGTTGCAGAACAGCACTTCCGCCGCGCTGAGCAGCAATCTGTTACCCGATTGTGGGACACCTAGCGCGGATTTGTCCCAGAAGCGCTGCGCTGCAGGCCCGTCGATGAGGAATTCGTCGTGCCCCGCGGCCTCAGGTGCCTCAGTTGGAACACCATCTGCTGCCCCCTCCTCATCTCCAGCCATCTGCTCACCGTTGGCGCCCGTGCCGGCGTCTTTCGTATAGCATCGCCGCCCGTCAGCGAATCATCAGTCATAAGAGCCAACAGGTACACGGGAATACGGGTACGGACCATGCCGGCACCGGGAAGACTCGCTGAGTTCACCGTTGAGCAGCGGGTCTTGTTCCACCTGTGGGACCACCCACTTTCGCCTTCGGAGTGGGAGGGCCGGCCAGAACTCACACAAGCGGGTATCAGCAAGGAGGTCGGCATCGCCCGCAAACACCTCCCGCGCACTCTCAAACGCCTGCTGGAGCAAGGATACATGGATCAGGAGACACGTCATGTTCCCGGTGCCCGACAACGTTGCCGAGTCTATGGGCTGACCGATTCGGGAAAGGCCGCTGCCGAACAGGTACGGGCGAACGTGCTCGGCCGCGAGGTGCTGGTCGAAGGCGAGGTGATGCCTATTTCCGACCTGACCGGGCACGACATGCCCCTGCTCAGTGTTCTCTCAAGCATCGACGTCGCAGGCAGATTCCTACCGGATGGTCTGGAGGCTGAGGAGGCGGATGAGGGCGATGATCAGGATGGAGAGTCCCTGTACGCACGTATCCTCCATCGTGCTTGGCGAGATGGAAAGCTCACCGAGGATGAGGACAGCATGCTCGACGAGGTGTCCATGTATCTCGGGCTTGAGCCGGATATCGTCGAACGCATCCACAAGGAGGTCGAATCTGAGCGTGACAAAGCCGGCGAGTATCACATCTCGGTATTCCTCGACGTGCTCGAAGTAGCCTGGCTGGACAACATCATCACCGATGATGAACAAGCGATGCTCACAGCGCTCGCCGCCTCTCTGGGAATCGACGAGAAGGTGGCGCGCGACGTCCAGGTGGACTGGATCAGCGAGCACTCGTGACCGTGTTGTCACGCCGTTATCGGCAGGCGGCGCATTGATGAGCGGGTGGCGACTCGCCCGCTTCGTCTAGGAGGGTTTTCTCTGCCCGGAGATGACGACATCGTGCAAGCGGAGATTGATGTTCTCCGTTCATTGCGCCAACTGCTCGATGCACCTTCTGAGAAGCCGGTGACACTGGTTGGCGATGTCATCCTCGACCGCTATTTCCACGGATGGGCCAACCACCTGATGTCCATCGCCCCTGTTCCCGTTGTGAAGGTGATTCGCCGCTCTGAGAGTGCCGGTGCCGCCGCTCACATCGCCCGCGGGCTGCTCTCACTCGGACTCAAAACCCGCTTCTTCTCCATTCTCGGAGGTGACAGGGTTGGCCATCTGCTGGCGCAGTTGCTGCAGGAAGAGGGTGTGGACACATCGGACATTCGCGTGGCTGCACACATGCAGACGGTGGTCAAGACGCGCATTTTCGGAAGCAGAGAGAGTCTCATCGAGCGTGAGCAGCTGCTGATGCAGTTCGACGAGGAGCCGCAGGGACCGGTGCCGCCAGAGACGGTTCAGCGCATGGCTGAAGCGGTGAAGAAGGCGATTCCTGGAAGCGCCGCGCTGGTGCTCAGCGATTACGGAAAGGGGATGGTCAGTGACGAGAACGCGCCCGAGTTCATCGGACTTGCCAAGGAGCACGACGTCCCGGTCATCTGCGACCCCAAACTGACCGGTCTGCACAGGACCCATGGCGCGACCATCACCCTGTTCGAGAAGCGAGGGCTGGAACTGCTCAGGCGCCGAGGAAACTTCGACACCGTTGAGGATACCGCCACCCACTTCATCGAGGAGCATTCGTGGGACGCCATGCTGGTTCTCGGGGGGCAGACCGGGGTCACACTCTACCGAGCGGACGGAACCACGCTCAACATCCCATGCATGCTCGACGTTCAGATGCAGCAGATCGGACTGCATGACGCCGCTGCCACCGGACTGGCCGCAGCACTCGGTTGTGGCAGGTCGCTCGAAGATGCGACCAGACTAGCCAACGCCGCCTGTGAATGCGTGCTCGCCGCCGGCCCGTCCGAAGAGGTGCTCGACAGGCGCAGGCTCTCAACCAGGCTGGACGAACTCGCCTGGCAACTGCAGATATCCGACCGGTGACGCCGATGTCCTGGTGGATCCTGCCCACTACCGCCGACATCGGCCTACGCTCCTACGCCGCCTCGGCGGGCCGGCTCATCGAGGAGACCACGCTCGGTATGCAATCGATTCTCCTCTCGGAGGTGGGGGCGAACTCCCTCCCGGGCCTGAAGGTCGAGGAAGGGGTATGGCAGGTGGCCGTGGACGAGGGTACACCAACCGACCTGATGCTGGTGCACTGGCTCGAGGATGTGCTCTATCAGGCGGAGGTCGAGAATCGCTGGCTGGTCGCCCTCAGTGTAATGCTCACCGATGTGGGCATTCAGGCCCAGGTCTCGTTCGTCGATTCCGATTCCGTCGAGCGCGAGGTCGAGATCAAGGCGGTAACTCGCCACGAACTGATGTTCCAAGAGGTGCCAGCGGGGGTCGAGGTTCCCGGTGCGCCCCCGGACGTCCCCTCATTCGAGGGTCCCGGATGGATGGCGCAGGTCATCTTCGACATCTGAGCAGTTTCCGTGCACCCCCTGTCCCCCCTAGGTCCGGCTAAGTGTGTAGCGCGGCGACGCCAGTCGCCATGACCCAGCAGAGTTGTCTGCGCTGCCACGAGGAGTGTGACAGGAGTTTCTGCGAGTTCTTCGAGACGCGTGACGGGACAGATGGCAGCCCGGGCTGTAGGATGCAGGTGGAGGCCCGCCGGATGAGGCGGAATGGTTGGCCGCCCGGTGTCATCTCGGCGATTCTGGGGATCCGCCTCGAGGTGGTCCTGCTCTGGATTAGTTAGGAGTGGGCGGGCCCCTGGTGGACGCTCGTCTCCGCACGCGAGAGTGCCCCCGTCTTCTCAATCCCGGTACCCCAAGGCACCCTAAGTCCCGGGTTGGGCTGCTCCATTCCTGGCCTGGCCTGATTCCCCGGAGAAGGTGCTAGCCGTCTCCTTCCGGATACGGTTCACTCCAACCTGAGTCACTTGGGGGCGAGATATCAACGTCCACGGTTGCGTCGCGTACGGCTCGGTTACGCCGCCCAAGGGCGTTCGGACCGCCATGATGACGATTTGCGATACAGGGTACGCCAAGCCCCCCTCCTAGCCCACCTCGGAGGCGGCGGTTGTCCCATTTCAACCCAACGCAGGCGCACAAAGCAGGCTCATAGCCGTTCGCGAGACCAGCAGGCGGCACTCATCAGGACGCAGCTTCGTACTTCGACGGACAGCCGGTGATGATCTCGTCAGCGTGTAGTTTCCATTCTCCGCCTTGGTTACTGAACAGCCCTTTGATGGCCACCACACGCCCTTCCTCGAACCCAGGCGGCACGGCCGTCCCAGCGAAGTCGATGGTCAGGTTGTGAGTCCCTCCCCCCATGCTGAAGGTGTGCTCACCGGCGTTCAGGGAACCGTTGAGCACGGAGCCGCGGATGTGTACCTCCTCGCCGGCGAAGTCAGTGGGACTCTGCATCAGTTCATCCACGCTGTACTGCGTCTGCGGCTCATTGCCGAGCAGTACCATTCCCATCGCCGCCACGGTGAACAGGCCGACGACGAGCAGGCGGGCGCGGCGAGTCAGTGCCATGTGTCTCAATCCGGTGGTGTGGCTGTGGATGAAGGAAGTTTCGTGGGCGTGTCAGTGGGCATGGGCATGTCCGAAGTCCGGCTGGTCGAGCAACCACTCCCCCTCCATGACTGGCCCCTCAGTGCACGTCAGGCGGTCACCAACCATGCACAGTCCGCACATCGCGATGCTGCATGGGAGGTAGCGTTCCATCGCCGCGTATCCACGGATGCCGGCATCCCGGGCCATCTGCAGCACGGGCCTCATCATCGGTTCCGGGCCACAGGTGAACAGCAGAGTAGAGGCGACATCACAGCCGTCGAGGAGATCGGGAAGCACGTTGGTTGGGAACCCCTGTGTACCGAGACTGCCATCGTCGGTCGTAACCGTCAGGCTGTCACACACCCCTTCCATCCGATCGATGAAGTGCGCTTCTGCTTTGTTCTGGAAGCCCATCACCGCGTCGATGGTCACTCGCTCTCCGTGCTTCATGCGCACATCTCGCGCCGCCATGTGCAAGGGAGTGGATCCGATTCCTCCTGACACCAGGATGAGCCGCTCACCACTTCTGAGTGGTGGGAATGTGGTGCCGAACGGTCCGCGCAGGCCGAGCCAGTCACCCACCTGAATGCGAGTCAACTCTCCGCTTTGCTTGCCGAGATCCTTGATGGTGAACCCTAGCAAGGCGGTCCCTGAACCGCCTGTGTCGGCTGCGGTGGCGGTGTCGACCCCGGTCTGGTCGAGGCGAATGTCACCCACGCTGTACGGCTTCTCGCTGTGGTGATGTGGTTGGTCCATGTCTCCAGTAGAGTCGTAGGGGTTCCAGCACATCCAGTACTGACCCGGCTGGTAGTCGTGCGCTAATTCAGCAGGCACGCGCACCCACACCGTCACTACTGCCTCCGCTTCCGCGTCCACCGCCAACACAGGCACTGGTGTCGGCGCGGCAATCATTCCCCGCTGGCTGTAAGCGGTGCTCAGGCGGGCGCAGCAGGAGTTGGCGAGTCTGTCGAGATCGAAGCCTTGTGGCCGCTCCCGGGGGGAGGCTCGGGGTCGGCTCACGAGAGTCCCTCCAACGAGTCGAGTGCGATTCCCTTCATCGCGTCGAGGTCGGCGTAACCTTGGACCTCCATGAACTCGGCGAGTTCGTCATGGATGCGGTCGAACACCGCGGCATCCTCCCAGATGAGCGCGCTGCCGATCTGCACCGCGCTGGCTCCGAGTTGGATGAAGCGAGCGACGTCGAGTGCCGTCGTGATGCCGCCGATACCGATGATGGGTGCATCAGGCAGTTCACCTCGCAGCATCGCCAGTGATATCTCAGCCACCTTGCGCTGGGCCACGGGCCGCACAGCGGGCCCGCTCATCCCGCACAGCAGGTTGCCAATCACCGGTCTTCCGACGTGCGGGTCGACCTCAAGTGCTGAGATGGTGTTGATGAGCGACAGGCCATCAGCGCCGCCCTTGAACGCCGCGGTGGCGTCGTCGACGATGCTCGTGGTGTTGGGTGATAGTTTGGCGTAGAGCGGCACATCGACCGCGTCGCGCACAGCCGAGACGACCTCGAGGATGAGTTCGGGCTGCTGGCCGATAATCAGCGCACGGCTGCCTGGCTTGGCGTGCGGACAGGAGAGGTTCAGTTCCAGAGAGCCTGCTCCGGAATCCACGAGTTTCTGTGCCACCAGCGCATACTCCTCAGCATCTCCGCCGAAGATGGAGACCAGCATTGGCTTGCTGAATGTCTCAGTCCGCAGAAGTTCGGCGAACACATCCGCCCCGGGATTGGGCAGTCCCATGGCGTTGAGTATCACGCTGTCCGCCGCTTCGACGCACACGGGTCCCGGATACATCTCACGCGGTTCAGGCCCGATGCTCTTGCTCACGAGACCCCCGCAGGCGGTGGCGGCCACCCTGTGCAGGGCTGCCGCGTTGCCTCCTTGGATCCCGCTGGCCAACATCAACGGGTTGGACATCTCCAGACCGGGCAGTGACACCCTGAGATTCGCCATCCTTCTCGCCCTGCCGTCTGGCCGGTACTCTTCAAGCGTTCCGTCCGACTCGCACGCACGATGACCCCCGAGTCCTCCTCGCTCGCTGAAGCGGCCCGGCGACTCCTGCGCACTGACGGATGCACACTCGAGGTTCCGGCGAGGATGGGTCCCGAAGCCGAGCGGTTGGCGCTGGCGATCTCCGACGCGCTTCCGAGCCTGCTGCGTGAACCTGTTGTGCTGTCAGATGCCGATGACCCCGCAGCTTGGACATGGATCTGCATTCGTGCAGATGAGGGGCTGCTCGCTCTTTTTGGGGGGGGTGAACCAGGATTGGAGGCTTGCTGGATCCCCGAGCCGAGTGACCTCGACTTCCTCTGGGTCAGGTTCACGCGACTGGTCAACTCGCTGCTCGAGGCGGGATATCCTGGATGTGAGGGGTGTGCCGGTCCTGAGGCAGATGAGCCATGGGACGAGCGAGCGCGGCGCGATGCGTTCTCCAAGGGGAGTTGAATCTCGACTCCCATAGACCACCTCCACGGCCCCTCACGCACGTACACACGGCTACGCGTGCGAGTGCAGCGGTTCCAGCGACTACAATCGGGGCGGCGGCGATGAAAGGCCGGATTCACCACCCTCCTCGCGGGGACGTAGTCCCCGGAGTGAACGACTCATTACCTGACACTCGGCATTGTTTATCTAGGGCCGATAGACGGGCCGTGTTTCGCATGACTACAATGATGACAGCATACACTGATGATGGGAATCGATGCACTCACGCACGCGAGCGCGCGTGCACAGCGGCTCAATCGGAGCCGCTTGACACGCCCCCTGTTCACGCCCCTTCTGCAGCACAGCAGAATGAGCGAGACGCACCGCGGGGGGTGCTCTGATGCAGTTGGTGGTAGTCGAATCGAAGGCCAAGGCCAAGACCATCCAACGCTACCTCGGAAACGAGTTCATCGTGATGGCGAGCAATGGCCATGTACAGGATCTTCCCAACAACAAGAACAACCCCGATGGGCGCAAGGCGATGTGGGCGGCCGGTGATGACGAACTTCCTTCGCCACCATGGGAATGGACCGAACGCTCCCAGAAGGTCGTCACCGAGATGCGTCGTCGAGCCAAGGACGCCAAGGTCACCGAGATACATGTTGCCACTGACCCAGACCGCGAGGGAGAATTCATCGCCTGGAGGTTGGCAGAACTGCTCGGAAGCATCGCGCCAGTGCATCGAATCGTGTTCCACGAGATCACCAAGACGGCCGTTGAGGCGGCATTGGCAGATCCGACCGAGGTCAATATGCAATTGGTCGAGGCTGCAAAGGTACGCCGCTTCATGGACAGGCTGGTCGGGTTCCGCACCTCGAAGTTCTCCCGTTCATGGGGGTTGAAGTCGATGGGGCGCGTACAGACCCCCACACTCGGATTCGTGGTCGACAAGGAGATTGAGCGTGAAGCGTTCGTTCCTACGCCATATTTCGCGGTCAACGCCATTGCGGAGGGAATCGAGTTCGGTGCACGTTTTCACGAGCCGGCTGACGACGATGGATGGCGTGACGACAAGGGGAAGTTCAACGCCAGGCGAACCTTCGATGGAGACCTGGCTCGCCTCGCCCATGACTCCCTCGTAAATGCGAGGGTGCTCACGGTGAGCACTTCCGAACAGAAGCAGGAGAAGAAGCGTCCGAGGCCGCCGTTCACCACGGACTCACTGCTGCAGACTGCGGGAAGCAGTTTGAATTGGACACCAGCAGCGACGATGGCCCTCGCCGGTGAACTCTACAACGCGGGTCACATCA
>CALCOR010000048.1 GCA_937897085.1 uncultured euryarchaeote
CAGGGTCTCGAGGATGCGGCGTCGGAGGGGATGCTCCCACTCAGCGATGTGCGGCGCGCTGATCGCCCCGCGGACAGCCCAGTTCCACGGGAGCAACGAGCCGGCGAACGCACCGAATCCGGCGATGCCAGCGGTAAGGCCAGCCACCCCGATACCCAGCATAGGATGGTTTTCGCGCCATTGCTGTAGCAGGGCCATCAACCTCTATTCCAGCGCAGTTCCCAATTGAATGTGTTGGTATCACGAGCGTACGCGGAAGGGTAGTGCAAACGAGGAACAGGATGGCTGTGAACCCGCTTACGAGTCCTTTCCGGTGACCGACCCGTGGTGGATCTTCATGTATGCCACCAGTGGAGAGAGCAACCTGCCTGCACGGCTCCCGTGTGCGGTCAGGCAATAGGTGACGCGGACAGGTGGCCCCTCGACTACCATCCTGTTGATGAGGCCGGCCTCGCGCAGCACTGTCAACTTGTCCGACAGAGTCCTGCTGCTGATACCGATGAGGAGCCGCCGCAATTCGTTGAAGCGCCGCTCGCCAGCGATGTAGAGCGTGGCCAGAATCTCAATCGTCCAGCGTGACGCGAACACCTCAAGCGCTTCGACGGCCGCTTCTACCTCCCAGTTCACGTCATGGATAGCGTCATCGGCGTGCCCCTCGAGCAGGGTGCGAATCTGCGTACCCTTTCCTTCGGTAGCGGTAATAGCGTTCTGGATCTCCTCCAGCTCATCAGCGGTCAGAATCATCGGTGGATCAGGCATTCATCACCCTCCGGTGTGGGTGGACATACATGGTGTGGACATTACACCTTGATTTAATCTCCGTCACTTCAGTCACTAAGTACGAGCACTACTTCAAGTGTATTAACTACACTAGATAGTAGGGATGAACTGATATGGATGTATGGTTAGAAGAGTGGGTAGAGCACCACGCGCAGCGACTGCGCGTGCTGGAACAGGAACGATCTGAGCGGCGCAAGGCGATTGCACGAATAATCTCCGAACGCATTTGGAGTGGTCGGCCGTGAACGTCGACGATCTCATTCGCCTCTGGGTGCGCGGCATCAACGAGTGGAAGGCACCGCACTGGCCGAAGTCACCTCCGCGACGCTGAGGAACCCAGGCGCCCGCCTGATGTCGGTAACGAACCACGGTCTGGTCTCAGCCACCGGTCGATTCTGATGCAATTCCCATCGCCAACAAACCACCGCCTAAGATGACATAGAACAGGATGGCTGCGATGGTCAGTCCTAAGACAATCCAAGCGATGATTTGGGCCGCCTTAGCCATCCCCGCGTCAGGATGACCTGGGTATTGGTTTGTGATGACCAGTGCGTTGTTGGCTATGATCAAGCCAGGGATTGCTGTGCAGCAACCGCATCCGACAATTCCCAGAATTGAAAGAACGAGTGCGGCGACTGCCGAGGTGGCTGGAAATCCGACTCCCACGACTCCTGGTGAACCAGCCATCACAGTCGGTTGCGCTCCAACGACCACCTGTGCAGGTTGGCCGTGCAGTTGCTGGGCCACTGGTTGCTGTTCCACTGGTTGTTGTGCCTTATGGAATTGCTGAACATGATCAGTAGCGAATCCCCCCCGGTCGGTCGGCTGCATATCCTCCCCACTCTCGATGGGGTTGATGCATCTTTCCCCGGCTCATTCGCCCTTGTACTCTGGTCGCCTGCCCTCGATCAGGGCTGACAATCCTTCCAATGCGTCGTCGCTGCCGAAGACCTCGTGCAGCCTGCCGAGCTCGCCCGCGAGCCCCTCGTCCAAGGTGGTTGATTCGGACTCATCGAGCAGTTCACTCGCCAACCGCACCGCCACGGGTGCCGCCCTGCTCAGTGACTTGAGTTGCCTGCTGACGTTCTTGTCTTCGGTGTCGAATCCGTCTGGACATCCGCCTGCCAGCAGTGTCTCCATGTTCGCGTCCGAGTAGAACGATTGTGCGAAGGAGGCTATCGGAGAATCAGCGTTCGCTGGTGCCCCCGGATACTTGTCCTCAGGCTTGCCAGCCGCTGCGATCTCGTCGACGGTTGCTGCCACATCGGCAGGATCTACCAGGTGGGTGAGCAGACCGAGAGCGTGTGCGCTCCTTGGGTCGACGAAGTTGCCAGCGAGCACAGCCCAGCGAGCCGCGGGAAGTCCGCAGATGCGCGGTGTGCGTTGTGTGCCACCGAGTCCAGGGTAGATGCCGATGCTCGTCTCCGGGAAGCGGAACGTGGTGCGCCGGGTGCCCACTCTGTAGTCGCAGGCGAGCGCGAGTTCGAGTCCACCTCCGAGAGCGAGGCCGGTGGTGAGCGCGATGGTCGTCTTGGGTGAGTCCTCCAGCAGACCGAGCACTCGATGTCCTTCCGCCGTGAACGCGTGGATGTCGTCGACTGCGTCAGCGCGAATCTTGTCGACGAAGAACTTCACGTCAGCTCCTGCCACGAACGCTTTACCAGCGCCTTCGAGCACGATTGTGTGCACATCGTCACGACCGTTGACTTCCTCTAGAGCCGACCCGAGTTGGGCGATCACGGTCTCATTGAGCGCGTTCATCGCCTCTGGACGGTTGAGATGCACGGTTGCCACACCGTCAGCGACTTCGGTATCGATGAATGAGAATGAGAACGGCTTGCCGCTCGCTGCCTGTTCACCTAGTAGAGCAGGAAGTTCGAATTCTGCCAATTCGGCATAGGCTTCGGCCATTCGATGAGCCTCGGTGATGCCGATACGATTCATCAATTCGAACGGACCACCCGTCCAGCGCAATCCTACCTTGGCGCCGCGATCGACATCCTCCATGGAGCATACCTGCTCAGCGACTATCTGCGAGCAGACCGCGAACACCTGTCCGAGCAGTCGTTCCGAGATGACGGTCGCAGTTGCTTCGTCGCATTCTGTCTCTTCACTGATCTCCCACATATCGCCAGCCTCCACCAGCGCCCGCAGACTGTCCGCACCCGTGAACCGCGGACAATCGAGTTGCTCGGCGAGGTAGTCGTTGGCGTGCAGCGCGATCGGTGGTCCGGTGAGATTCATCAGCGCGAACGGACCCATGCCGGCGCGGGTGGCCTTGGCGGCGACGGCGTCGATCTGGGCGGTGGTGGCGATGCCCTCATCGAGCAGCAGGCAGGCTTCGTTGAGGTAGGGGACGAAGAAGCGGTTGACGACGAATCCAGGGCGGTCCGCACAGACGATGACCACCTTTCCGAGCGTCTTGCAGTACTGTACCGTCTGCGCGAGAGCTTCAGCACTCGTGGATTTGGCGGGTATGACCTCAATGAGACGATTCTTGGCTGGGTGGTAGAAGAAGTGCAGCCCAACGAAGCGATTCGGACGTCCGGAGGCCATCGCCAGGTTGTTCACCGAGAGGGAGGATGTGTTGGATGCGAAGATGGTGGCAGCTCCGCACACGTCGTCCAATGTTCCAAAGACACTCTTCTTGATGTCGAAGTCCTCG
>CALCOR010000049.1 GCA_937897085.1 uncultured euryarchaeote
CCGACGAGCGTGAGCAAGCGCGGACGCTTGCGCAGCATCAGAAGGGTCGAGGACAGTGGTCCGCGCTCCGCCATCAGTTGTCACCTCCAAGCATCGGCAAGCGGATCAGTCCGGGTTCGTCCTCGACGAGCCGGCCTCTGCGGAAATTGAGCACACGGTCGCACAACGCTGCCGTACGCGCTGGGCTGTGGTCGATCAGCACGATGCAGGTGTCATGCTCGCGGGCGAGGCTCAACAGCTGGACGGCCACCGTCTCGCTGGTCGTCTCATCGAGTTCTCCGAGGCATTCGTCCGCCAGCAGCAGGCGCGGCCTCTGCACCAATGAACGTGCCACTGCGACCCTGCGCTGTTCTCCACCGGATAGCAGCGACACCGGGTCGAGCATCTTCTCGGACAGGCCCACAGCCTCTATCGCATCGCGTGCTGCCTGGCGCATCTCCCCGCTCGGCAGCGACAGCAGCGTCTGCCACCACGAGGCACCCGGAAGCGCTCCCATCAGCGCGTTGTATCCGACCGTCTGATGATGCACCAATCCCAGCCGTTGCGGGATGTATCCGATGCTCCCACGCGGCAACTGACTCAGGTCCGACTGACCCAGCACCTCGAGTTCGCCGATGAGCGGCGGAACCAGCCCGGCGAGCGTTCGCAGCAGCGTCGTCTTCCCGATTCCCGACACTCCGTTCAGTCCGATGACCTCTCCCGCATACGCCTCGAGATTGATTTCGTGCACCAGCGCTTCTTCTCCGGCGAAGCCGATATCGACCCCTGTCAAGCGAAGGATGGGTTCAGACATGTGGTGGCCTCTCTGAATCGGTCAGCCGGTCTGCTCGTAGCTCTCGGCGAAGTACTGCTGGATCCCAGGGATGTTGGAGATGGCATCCGAATACGATCCAAGGTGGGTGGCGCTGTTCACCGCCGTGATGCCGGGCGTGTTGAGCACACTCCCCAGAATGGCTTGGCCCTCCTCTCCCTCGTTGAGCGCCAGCAGCGCTGCCGTGATGGCGGCGATCTTGGCGTCTGAACTGTGACTCGGATTCACCATCACCGCGTGTGACGGCACGTGACCGAAGGCGGGCTCCAGTGGTCGGTATTCGCCGCGCTCGAGACACCATGAATTGCCCTCGCAGTGCTCTTCGTATGATGTCGCCTTGACGAACGCGATGTCACCCACGCCCTCACTCAGGCAGCGGAACGCGCCCGAGTATCCGTAGTACGGGTCGCCCTTGCCGGGAATGCTGGCGCTGTCGAATGTGTTCTCGATCGTCGCCCTCAGGCTGTCGATCTCGTTCTCATCTCCGACCACCTCCACGAATCCGTTGCCGATCAGGTATCCCATCGGCATCAGCATCCCCGCCGACTTCAGCCAGCCGGTGTGGCAGGAACTCGTCTCCCCCAGATCCTCGTACGAGGCGATGTCGCTGCCGTTGCGCACCCACGCCTGCGCGGTGTAGTAGGTGGAGCCGTCCGACTTCTGGTCGGCGGCGATGGCGTCGAGTCCGTACTGCTGCCAGCCGAGCCAGGCTGAGCCGCCGTCGAGGAAGGCGATGTCAGCGTGGCCGAAGCGCAGCGCCTCCAGCGCCATGCCGTCACTCGTGATCGGGTAGAGTTGCACCTCGACTCCAGTCTGGGCAGCGATGAAGTCGGCGAGCGTCTGCGGGTTGGCGTCCGCATCGTCGTAATCGTCCTTCACCGAGTAGGCAATTCGGATCATATCAGCATCATCTGCACTGCCCAGACAACCGGTGAGCGAGGTGCCCAGCAACAGCAGTGTCACCAGCAGGATCCTGTGTCGTTCCATGTCGCTCACCGATGATTGTTTAGGTTGCCCTAAACCGCTCGACTGAAGGTCCCTTATTAACGATTAGGTTGCCCTAAATTCGCTGGCTTCATGAGGGGGCCGCTAGCCATTGCAACGCGTATGTCTGGGCTCCGGGATTGCCGAGGAACGGGTTGGTTCCCGCCCTGATGACGGTGAGCAGTTGCACCTCTCCACCCCAGAGCGGCCGCCACACGGTGATCATCTCGCCTGAGGAGCGCTCGCCGAAGAAATCGAACATGATCTCGTTGTGTGTGAACAGCAGATTCTCGTCGCCGTAATCCATGCGCACCCCGGTGTGCACAGGCTCGAGCCTGAATGCATCTGGAGATATCCAATCATCCATCAACGCCACTGACTGCTGCAACCGCTTCTCCTCCGTATTCGTACCCGCCACCCACGCCCGCA
>CALCOR010000050.1 GCA_937897085.1 uncultured euryarchaeote
CCCGCCTCTGCAATGGCATCAGTCCAAGCCCTTCCGGGTGCGAGAAGCGATTTCCCTTGACGAACGGTACCAGTTCGAGTCCGGCGAGCAGGTCTGGGATGTCCCGCGAGTCCATCTGACCATCTCCAGCCATCACCACCGCTGCCCAGTCTCCATTCGGGAGCAGGCCGGCATCCACCAGGTCGTGGAGCATGCGATACCCCGTCGAGATAGCTCCCCCTACCCCGATCCCGTTCGTGCGCAGTACCAGAAGCGGACAACCCGGCCTGTCGCGCGCACGTGCTACCTTCCCGGTCCCGTCAATCGAACCGTCGTCAATGACCACGACGGCATCCACCCATTCAGGAATCGAGTCGATCGCTGCCGCGATGTGCTCTGCCTCATCACGAGCGGGCATCACCACGGCGACCCGTCGGCCGCCGAACATGAGGTTCAGGGCAGTGCTTCCCGCTTTTGAACATGAAGCAGGCAGAGCCTGCTCCTTCGCCACCGAATGGTTCAATCAGCCCCGGTTGCCACGCAACGTTCGTATGAGGCTCGTGTTCGTCGCGCGCGGCCAGTCGCTCAGACTGGGTTCAGCGGTCACGCGCGGCATGGACTTCGCTGACGAGGTCATCGTCATCGGTCTTGGGGATGATGAGGAAGCGCGCTCACTGGTTGAGGTGGCGGGCGGGACTTACATCGTGCACGACGAGGATTCGCATGCACCTCTGCTGGCGCGCACGCTGCTCGATACAGTTGGGGAGTGCGAAAAAACAGTGGCCATCGGGTTGGACGACCATTGGAAACTGCGCAACCTGCCGCATCAGATGGCTCTCACACGGGCCGGCCATGACATCTACATCGCCTTCAAACACCGATCTGATTCAGAGAAGGCAGATATTTCGTTGAGTGATGATGAACAGGTCACCGAGGGTAGCTACACCTACTCGCAGGCGGACATTTCGGTGATGTGCATGACAGGCGAGGGTATGCGGATTCTGGCCGACTGCGATGTCGACACCAGCCCGGCTGATCTCCCGGAGGAAATGGACGTGCGCATCATTGAACTCGACGCCACTCCGCTCGGACGCCAGCGTGAATCTCTGACCAGCGCATCGCGGTTCGCCCAGTTCTTCTATTGGATGCTTGAGTCGAAGCACCCGCTCCTGTTGTTCGGAATCCCCGGAATCACATTCTTCTTTCTCGGCTTCAAGATGGCCAAGGCGGTGATGGACATCGGTGGTCCCCACGACACGGTCTCGCTCGGAGTCGCGCTCGCCGCATTCGCGGTTACCCTGGTGGGGGTGCTCTCTCTGGTGGCCTCACTCCTGCTCTACGGAATCGGCAAACAGATCGACAAGATTCAGGTAGAACAGACTTGACCGCTGCAGTCCGTTGCATCAGGGCGTCACGCGACGGGAATCGCGCGGGAATGGAATCGACTCGCGGATGTGCTCTGCGCCGGCCAACCAGGTAACGACTCGGTCTATGCCGAGGCCGAAGCCGCCGTGCGGAACTCCACCGTAGCGACGCACGTCGATGTAGAACTCGTACGGTTCGCGTGGAGTGCCCTCTTCATCGATGCGCTCCAATATCTCCTGTTCCGACCACGTGCGTTCTCCGCCGCCGATGATCTCGCCATATCCCTCGGGGGCGAGCAGGTCGTGGCAGAGCACGAATTTGTCGTCGTCGGGGTCGGGGCGGTGGTAGAACGGCTTGGCGATTCTCGGGTAGTGGGTGAGGAAGTGTGGAACGTCGAAATCGGCTGTGAGAACCTTCTCCTTCGAGTAATCGAGGTCGTCACCCCATTCGATGTCGACACCAACGCCCTGGAGCGTCTCGATGGCTTCGTCGTAACGCATCCGCGGATAGGGTGAATCGGCGAACCGCGCCACTGTGTCGAGATCTCGGTCCAATGATGCCAACTCATCCTCACGCTCATCCAGCAATGTGCGCGCGATACTACGCACGAGCGCCTCACCGTGCTGCATGACGTCGTCGTTTCCGGCCCACGCGATCTCCATCTCGGCGTGCCAGAACTCGGTCAGGTGCCGGCGGGTTCGACTCTTCTCTGCGCGGAAGGAAGGG
>CALCOR010000051.1 GCA_937897085.1 uncultured euryarchaeote
ACCATTGATCATGATGTAAAGGTCCGGTTTGCCCGGGGCCCACGCCTGCCATGCGAAGACCAACTCCTGCTTCTGGTTGGGGGCCATGTCGGCAATCCACTGGCTCTCGTATATCTGGAACCGGCCATCGTCCAACTCTTCCAGGAAGGTCACGTTCACCGTGCCCATGGTCGTGCCGTCGTTGCGCATAGTCACCTTGATGACGACGTCCTCGTTCACATACGGCCTCACAATATCGACCTCGAACTTGGTCACCGTGGGGATGAACACGCGAATCAGCAACTGTGGAGCGCGCGGGGTGTCTGCGGTTCCATCGCCGAACAACTCGTTACCCGCCAGGTCATGCCCTTCCAACCAGATGGCGATCTGGTCGCCCGATTGCAAGGTGACGCCTGCGGACGGAGTCAAGTTGACATCTCCTGAGTAGGTCCAGATGTCGCCGATGTGCGACTCGAGCGGGATCGGATGAGAGCCACCTGAGCCGATGATCTGCAGGCCGCCACGCAGGTAGATCCAGCGCACGATCAGGTCGACGCCCTCGGGCATGCCGCCCGCCTCGATGACGTTGACGCGTACGGGCACACCCTCCAACCGGTCGGTCTCGACTGCAGTGAGGATGCCGGGCGCGAATCCTGGGACTGGGGGAGTGCTGTCGATGGACAGCGAGATGTCGAGGTTAGGCGCGCTGGTGACCGTGCCGGGGATGTTTAGGATGTCGAGCGTGACTGGGAGGGCAGTGGTGGAGGGATAACCCACGGGAACAGACATCGACAGGTTGAACTCCGCCTCTGCGAGGTTGATGGTGGTCGATTCGAGGACACCGTTAGCTGACATCGCTGCGAACAGTTGGAGGCCATCGGGGATCTCTGGCAGGGGTGCGCCGGAACCGGCATAGATGACGGCACCTGTGATTGCGAACATGTCACCCTTACCCAGGTGCAGCCGGTCAGGGCCGGATTGTGAGAGGGGCTCGGTGAGGTCATGGAGCATATGCACGTCAGCAGTCAGTTGATGATCCAACTTCCAGCGCAGCACGCCGAGGTTGTTCTCGGAGATCACGGTCTGTGTGTCGTCGACGATCTGCACCGCGGGCATCATCCAGTTGTTCCCAAAGGCGTTAGGGAAATCCCAGTCGACCAAGAAGGTCATCTCGACGAGCGTGGTGGTATCAGTCACCGGGGTGATGCTGCCGGAGATGGGAGTGACGAAGCTGTGCTGGGCGCCCGTGAGCACCTGTTCGCGCGGGTCGAAGTGCAACTCACCAATCGGAGCTGAAGGCACCCCAGTGAGGTACACGATGATGTCGTCGAGCGTCCTGATGCCATTCGAGTCCTCCACATGCATCGAGACGGTGTGTTGCTGTCCGGCGAGCAGATAGTCGTCCACCGTGCTCAACGACAGAGTGGATGTGTGCAGGGAGGTGGGCATTTCCATCCCAATGACAACAGTGGCCTTGTCTTCGTCCAAGCCGGGGCCACCGCTGCCGATGAACTGGTGACCCGCCCAATCGGTGCCCTCTATCCACAGGCTGACATTGCCGTTGGTTGGCACCTGTGTCACAGAGAAGCCGTCGAACAGGACCGTCTGCTCTGCGCTCATGCCGGCCATCGACAACTGCTTGGTCGTCGTCTGGTATTCGTCGAGGTCAGGGATGCCGTCGTCATTGCCATCGTCAACTCCCTCGCGCCAGTAGTAGAGGGTGACCTCTTCTCCGAGTGCCTGCAAATCGCTGAGCGTCACCCGCAAGGAGAGCGCTGAGAACGGCTCCCAGACGTAGCCGTTGGCATCGAGCAGGCCGTTGCTGGTGAGCACCTGTAGATTCCCCGCCACAGGGGGGGAGATGTCTGATACCACTACGACGGTGTCAAGCGGTCCGGTGTTGTCATCAGCATTGTTGGTGCCGCTCGCCGGGCCTACGCGCACTATCCGCGGGATGATGGTGTACAGGTCGGAATCGACGGGCACGGTGAGCGTGCCACTGAACGAGCCGTTATCGTGACCTGCGAGCACGCTGTCGACACCAGAGAAATCCACGCCGACGCTGTAATCGTTGGTCTTGGGGCGCTCGGCCACGGTGTTCTGGAAGCGAACAGTACCGGAGAGCGCCAAGTCCGAGCCGCCCTCAACGTAGAAATCCTGGTTCGGGTTGATGGGGATGATGCGGCCGAACTGGTCGCGCACCTCGAACAGGTCGATCGCCAGGTCGTTCTCGACCGCCGAGATGCCCGGGCCGCCTGATGTGGCGAACGCCGGAGACAGCCCCTCACCAGTCTGGTTCAGGCCGCGCACCATCCAGTCGATCTGGTCGACATCATCCCACAACCATGTGACATCGAAACGCCACTTGACCTCCCAGTTGCCGTTGACCTCGCTGACACTGGAAGTGGAGTCCAACGGCGCGCGCATGCTGCCCCACACCTGACTGAACGTCCCACCCGAGGCCAGGTCGGTGACCTCGAAGTGGACGTCGTCGCCGTCCGAACCGTTGCCGATGAGCACGATGCGACCGACCTGCGAATTGTCGGTCAAGTGGTGATGGCGAGTGACGATCTCGTAGATCTCCCGATTCGGGAAGAAGGTGGATGGCACGCTGAAGGGCAGGTTGGTGATCATCTGCTCGTGGTAGATGGAACCGCTGAGCACCAGCGCACCCTCGTCGGCCTGCACTGTGACTGGAATCGTCACTGATGCCGGGATGGATCCACCCAACTGGTCGGCGTGGTAGTCGTACAACTGCTGCGTCAAGTCGGTCACGTTCTCAGTGATGCTGTAGCCCATGGTCACCGACAGGATGTCCAGCGTCTGGGTGAGACCGGAGGTGAACTCGATGTCCACCTGTCTGTACTGCCTTCCTGTGCTGCTGTCCGTCCAACTCGGCTGCACGCTGTTGATCGCGTTGAGCATCGCATTGGACAGCGGCGCGTACAGGATTCCGGACTCTCCAGAGTTCCAGGTGTGCGCCGCGCTGTTCTCCACGCTCATCTGCAATCCTGTCGAGAGTGGGGAAGAGGGCTGAATGGCCACGATACCGCTCGTGGTTGTGGCATCAGCGGGGATGAGCACCTCGATGCTCGGCCCACTGGCATCGGCGGTCAAGGTAGCCGTGGTCGTGTTTGCCGAAGACTGGTGGATCAGCGACTGCCAGCCGTAGTGACCGAAGTATCCCGAATAGGGGAACTCCCAGTCGATGCCGCCATCGTCGGTGACGTCGACCGTCGGGTTGAGCGCCGGCTGGAGCATGTCGCCGGCCGCTGTCGACCACTCGAGGTAGCCGTTCGGAGCGATGGTGTAGCGTACGCCGAACCCGGGTTCGCGGCTGGAGAAGTTGAGCGTCGAGGTGAGTCCGCCGGTGGATGAGATGGCGCCACGAGAATCGGTGATGGCGGTGGTAACACCTTGGCCGTTGCCGCTGAAGTCGATGTACTGGATTGGCACTGTGGAAGGTACGAACGGCGAGATGATGGTCGCCGGGGTGGCTCCGGGGTTGGTCCAGTTACCGTTGCTGAACTGCAGTCCAGGGTCGATGGCCCACCCGTTGGGGACGAACTCCTGGGACTCGAACATGCGCACCGAGCCGTAGTGCAGGTGCCGCACCGTGGGCGAGACGAACGGGTCGTTGGTCCCCATGTTCACCCGCAGGCGCACGGACGGGTAGGTGTCACGATCAATGCCGGCCAGCGATATCGGGAAGGTGAGATTGTCGTAGCCGTCTAGTGTGATCCCTCCAGTATCGGTCACGCTCCCGGAAACCCACGTCCCGGAGGGGATGTCGGCAGCGATGTCGATGAATCCCAGTCCAAGAGCATCGACGTTGACGGTCGGGCTCAGCCATGACCCCTGTGATTCGAAGAAATCGACCTCGACGCCGATCTCATCCAGATACCATCCGTCGTAGCTGATGACGCTGTCCGATGCGAACGTGAACCGGAACTGCAGAGAACTCCCCGTATATGCGGTGAGGTCCGCGGTTTCGGTCTCCCATGGGATGGTAGCACCCTGGCAACTGAAGGCACCGGTGTTGACGAACTGACGGCCGTCGAACACATCGAGGTTGGACAGCGCGTGAGTGCCGAAGGTGATTGCGCCGTCGTACCAACTCGTTCCGTTGGTCGGTGTCGGATTGAAGTAAGTCCAGGTTCCATTGTTCACCTTGATGAACACCGCACCGCCGTCCCAGCCATCTTCGGAGCAGCGCCAGTGGTCGAACGTGAGCCGAGCACTGGCACCGTTCGGGATGGTGTAGGTGGGAGTGAACAGGTGCGTCTCCTCGCTGCCATCGTATCCGCCATCGAGGTCCACTCCGAACCCGTAGTTGCCCGCAGGCCAGGCTGCAGGTCCGAACCCGTTGGCGTTGCTCACGAACCCGTACTCCCAGACATCTCCACTTCCAGAGTTGCTGACCGTCCAGCCACCTGGTGGGAATGATGGTGAATCCTCGAAGCCGTATGTCTCGAGCAGCCCACCCTGACCTATGATGAGGTACACCCAGTCCTCGATTGTCGTGCCGATTCCATAGTGGAACGCCGTTGAGGAACTGGTCAGGTGGTCATCGAAATAGACTGTCGAGTTGTTGGCGGCCCCCGAAAGCACCTGTATGCGATCCAAGGTTAGCCCCTCCTGAGCATCCATCGTCCCACCATACTGGACTGAACTGTCGGTGTCAACGCGGTAGCGCAGGTATACTGTGGACTGGTTGTGGAAGGCGGTGGGGATGGCCAGATCGAGATTGACGAAGCCGTTGGTCTGGTCAGTGTAGGTCGTGTTACCGATGGTGTATCCGCTTCCGGGGATTGCACCTGAACGACTGCGGCAGGCGGTGGTCGTGATGTTGGTGGTGCTGGAGATGTCCGTCCAGGTGTTGTTGTTCGCCGAGAGTTCGACACAGAAGTTGTCCCATCCTGAACCCTCAAGATCCCATTCCAGTCTGGTGCGCAGGATCGAGTTGCCGGCGACACCTGAGAGATTGAGCGGTTGGTTGAGCTGCAGGGCACCGATGGCGCTGTTGGAGTAGAGGCAAGTGCCTGTTCCGCCCGTTGCGTAGCACCCATGGTGCCAATACCCCAAGCCAGCACCGATGTTCTGTACCGTGATGTTGTCGATGAACCAGCCCGGCCTGACCGTGCTGTTCTGGTCTGTCCATATGCGGAAGCGGAAGTTGATGTTCGTCGCGTTGTTGATGCCGGTCAGGTTGTCCAAATCGAAGACGGAGTGCTCCCAACCGGAATAGACTGTCTTCGCGAACACAGGGAATCCATGACTGCCGTTACCGCTCTGGTTGGTGCCCGCAGGGACAGCCGCGCTCGGCGAGATGGTGTTGTTGTAACCGGCCACTGGCTCGAGCCAGGTCCAAGAGCCGTTGTCGAGTTTGTATTCCAGCCATACGCCGTCCATGTCGCCGTTGATGTTGCTCGGGGTGTGGACGTGATACCAGTGATCGAACTCAAACGTGAAGTTGCTGATCGGTGACGGAAGGGTGAATGCAGTCCCGGACAGCCACGCATCACTACCCTGTGGAACGCCACCGTTCGGGTTGGTTCCGACGACCAGACCGCCCTCGGTCGCATTCGCCGGAATTGTGCCGTTAGCGACGGTATTGCCACCGTTGGGGGCCGGAGTACCAGAGTAATTCAGGGCGGAGGGGATCCAGGAAACTCCTGTGCCCCCGCTGGTCATTCCCGCAGCGAGTTGGTAGGAGGGGGCGCTGTTGAACGAGTCGACGTTCCCGTAGGACCCGTTCGGGCTCAACGACAGCATGCTACCGAAGTGTTCTGCGGTGGTGCGCGTGAATGCCCCGGAGGTGAAGTTCGCACCGGCGGTCGAGTCATCCCAAGAAGAACCGTTTCCGAGACTGGGCATCGCATCTTCGCCGACCAGCATCCAGCTGTCGAGGATGGTCGCGTTGCCCGGCACCTCCCAGCCGTCAACTGTGACTGCACCGCCAGAAGATCCGACCGCCCCAGGTCCTGACCAATGAGAGTAGTCCGCGGCAGCGAGCGGGGCGGTGAGCATCAGCGAGAGGATGACAATTGGGACGAAACTGCCTCGACGTGATGCCTGCATCGCTCTCTCTCCGGTATACGCTGGCTGTGAGAGATTCGCTATTGAACCTCACGCAGGCGTGCGAGCGAGCGCGCGAGCGCCTCGTGAATGGAGCCACTGGCGAGATTTGAACTCGCGATCTACGCCTTACCAAGGCGTCGCTATACCCCTAAGCCACAGTGGCAACGAGGTCGCCGAGCAGCGAATTCGACTTAATCGTGTCCATGTAACAGAACGCTGGACGTCTCCCCTGCTTCTAACATCGACAGCATCAAGGCTGGTGTGAGAATGGCCCGTCGAAGCCGAGGTCGCATAGCCTGGTATCGCGCATGACTGGAAATCATGTGGGCTCGTCCCGCGGGAGTTCAAATCTCCCCCTCGGCGCCTTATTGGTGCCATGCTACAAGGGTCAGACATCACACCCCAATCTCTTTGCTGGAGTGCTCAAGTTTGGAACCATGAGAGTGAGGGCCATATTGCTGACCCTCCTCATGCTCCTGTCCATTCCGGCTATCCCATACACATTGGTCGACACTGCTGCTGCTGGACAGGTGACACATTTCGGCAATACCGGCTTCCCAGGATCGGTGAACATCACCTTCAACGCTGCAGGGAACGACACCAGCACCAACATCACACTGGGTGCGAACTCGGTGGTCACATCAGCTGCTTTCGATGTGCGCGGCTGGTCTGGGCAACTGGGAAGCAGTCCAGACACCATCGGAATAGATGTCGGCGACGACGGAGACCTCGAGTGGTACTTCGGTGGCCCGGGCAACGGCTCCTTCGGTCATGTCACCGAACTGGCCAACGGCTGGGAACGGGTCGGGCTCAATCTCTCCAACGGGTACAACACGACGTATTCGCTCCGCCTGCCGGTAAACGCCACCGTCACCTCGGCAACGGCCAACTTCTCCACCCTGAGCGAACTCACTCTCTCAGGCGCTGACGTGCGCGATTCCTACCTGCACTATCCGAGTCCGACCTGGGGAAATGCCACCTACAAGGACTGCAACTACGGGAACGCGACGATTAATCCGGTCGGAAAGACGGAATGGGCGAACTGGCACATCTACCGCGGCGTCTACTGGTTCAACCTCTCTCAGCTTCCAGCGGTCACGGTGCTCGGCGCGAACCTCTCGTTCTGGGTCGACGATGTGGTCAACAACGCCAACACGGGCCAACCGGTCACCGCTCAGCATTCCTACACGCTGCGCCCGCTGCTCAAGGACTGGGTGGAGGGTCTGGAGGTCAACATACCAGTGCAACAAGGCCCCGGTGTGACGTGGAACAATGCGATCGACAACGTGACCGGGAGTGACTACGCGTGGGCGTCAGCGGGCGCCTCAGGGACCTCCGACCGGGGCGCAACGGTGGCCACCGTGACCGACAGTCCGGCCAATCTGGAACAAACCTGGATCACCTTCAACTCGCAGAGCCTGACCAACCTCATCCAAGGCTGGGTCAATGGAAGCACCAGCAATCAGGGCCTGCTGTTCATGGGGGACGAGAGTACGAGCAAGCCGGACGGTTCCATGCTCAAGATCGCAGCCCGCGGCAACTCGACTCACGGGCCTCGTCTGGTGGTGGTGTTCGAGGGAAGGGACAACGTCACTGCCGGACTCGATCTGGGTGATGACGGTATATGGGAGTGGAATCACGCCGGCAACCTCAGCAATGGGACGACCACCCCGGACTTCTCCG
>CALCOR010000052.1 GCA_937897085.1 uncultured euryarchaeote
AGCGGCAGGTCGAGGGGGACCTCCATGAATACCAGATAGGAGTCGGCAGGAGGAGCGAGGTCGACAGCGGCGTAGCGTACCCGCCCGCTGATCTGCAACCGTGCCTCAAGAGCCACGTAACTGTCGTCCTCGAGCGAGGTGTGCAACGGGTCGTCGGCGAGCGAGATGTAGTAGTCAGCGAGCATGATGTCAGCATTGAACTCCCACCCAAGCCCGGTATCGAGTTCCTGCACGCCCGAGGAGTCGGTCACTCGCAGGATGAACTGGCCGTGGCTGATACCCGGGTCAAACAGCGGGGTGACGCTGAAGGAGATGTTCAGGTGTACCTCCTCTCCCACACCTGTGAGGGTGAAACTCTCCACCTGCACCTCAGGATTGTTGGAACTGAAACCAACTCCTTGCTCCCAGGTGAGTTCTGTTCCCCACCTCATGTCGACGACGATGCGCTCGAGGTCCTCGATCCAGTTCTCATCGTGCAGGGTGACGTTCAACCAGCCCGCATGGGCCGGCACGAGCACGTCCCCTCCAGGAAGTTCGAGGGTCGCGTTCGCCAAGGTGGTCGGTGAGGGGACCAGAGAGGTGTAGTGGTGCAGATCCTCCTCGAAGCCCGGCCCACCACCATCCAAGAGGTTTCCAGCACGGTCGCGCCCCTCGATGAACAGGGACACTGACTGGCCCTGTGAGTTGGGGTAGTCCTCGTAATTGGCATGGAAGTAGTCCGATTCCCCCTCGCGCAACAGCGGCCGTGTGGCGTATTCGTCAACCTCAGGAATGCCATCGCCATCGTCGTGAAGGCCTTCCACCCACCAGCGTAGTTGTAGAGTCTCGACGGCAAGGCCGCTGGCGGTACTGGTCTCGGCGATTGAGACATTCAGCAATTGTTGACTGTCCGGCTCAACCCGCGTTCCAGTGGGGGAGTGCAGCATCATTCCCGGCATGGTGGCATCCACTCTGAAGGTGCGCACACTCACTCCCGGTTCGGTGGCATCCAAGTACCCCGCAATCAGCGCGCTGACAGTGAATCCTCCGTAACGGTCTCCCGTAGGCGCCTGAGCGTCAATCGAGAAGGCACCGGTCGCATCCACGGTTCCGTTGCCGCTGACATTCTCCAATTCGACCAGCATGTCACCCGGTCGAGGATGACTGGAGACATCGAGGAAGCTCACAGTGCCGCTGACGCGCAACTGGTCGCCCCCAGCGACCCACTCGTCAGTGAACACCTCCGCTACCCCTTCGGTGGGTGCGGTCTCATCCCACAGGTGGAAGGAGTCGATCTCCATGCGCCGCTCGTGGTCGGTGGTGGCGCTCGAGAACCGATCAGAGTGCAGGTTGTCGGTCGTCCCCACCTGTGCCAGCCAGGTGACGTCCTGTTCAGACGGCCAAGACCAACTGACCTCGATATTCCATTCCATTCGGCCGGTATCGGCGTTCAACGGCTGCCACTGCCCGGAGTGGTTGGAGACGAATCCACCCGGGTCGTTCACCCAACTGGTGCTGTTGCTCAGTGAGTAGATCAGTGACGGACGGTTGGCGACATCCTGTATCTGCGGAATGAGCGCCACCCAAGAGAGGTTGGCAAGGCCCTGGTAGGAGGTCACCTCTAGCCCGACCATGTATGATGCACCATTCGGCACAAATGCCTCCGATGGAAGGGTGATTGAGCCAATCGAGGGCGGGCGGTCCCCGGTGACGATGAGCAGGTTCGAGAGTTCCACAATTCCGGCGCTGCCACTGGTGACGTTGATGTTGATGCTAACATTGCCGGTAGGGTCGGGGATGAGATTGGAGAGATGCTGATTGATCTCGGTGGCAAGGTCTCCATGCGGGGAGGTGGCCACCGTCGGTGTCCAGTCGTAACGCACATCGATGTCGCCGAGCACCAAGGTTGCATTTCCGCTCACGTTCAGCGGGATGTCGACGAATTCATTCCCCCA
>CALCOR010000053.1 GCA_937897085.1 uncultured euryarchaeote
CGGTGGAGGTGCGGGCGGCCGGCTGATGGTGGCTTATGCACCCAATGGGCTGAACAACAACGGCGCCTACCATGCGGATGGTGGAACAGGCGGTGCGCGAGGTTGGCCCTATGGAAGCGGTTCCGTCGGTGTGGCGGGGGGCAACGGCAACACCGGCTTCGCCTTCACCGGAGCCTTCGGAGGCTGGGGCGGCGCTCCGACGTATGCGCTCAACGGTACCTGGGTGAGTCCGCTCATCGGCCGCGAGGATGTGCTGCACATCGGAACGCACTTCGTTCTCACCGCCAACATTCCTGCCAACACGTCGGTCAACGGCTCGATGCGTTGGACGGTCGACAACCAGACCTGGTCGGAGTGGAGTCCGGTCAACCTGTCCGGATCGGATGTGCCGCCGTTCACCTGGATGCAACTGCAACTCAATCTGTCAGCGCTCAACAACAGCACGACGCCGCGTATCACGGCCATTGACAGCAGTAATTTCCACTGGGAGGCTGTACACGACCTCTCACTTGACGTCTCTAACACACCCGGAGCCAACCCTGTGATGCATTTCGCAGGCCCACTGGGGCTTGTCAACAACGGCAGCGACGACGCGCAGGTGGGGTACACGGACTCGGTTCTGTGGCTGCCCGTCGATGCGACGCCGATCGCAGAAGGATGGCTGCATCTCACCCCTCCGAATTTCCTCGTGGATGGCAACGTCACGGTGTCGCTCGGCGGCGCGACGATAATGGTAATCAGCAGTTCGAAGATTCCCTCCTACGGACTCACCATCAGCATCCCTCAGGCGCTGCTGCAGAGCAACTGGCCATCTCAAGGGACGTCCTCCTCATCCACGGGAGTCGATTGGGGCACGCTCAACATCCGCGCGGCGAGTACCACACCGTACATGAGCAGCTTCATGATGGAACTGGCGGCCATCCCGTACGAGTTGACGCTGGGTATCGGTGACAACGGCAGTCTGGTCAACGCCATGACCGCACATGCCACTTCCATCTCTGGGGGTTGGGCCACCGCGGACTTCCCCTTGTTCCCGCTCACTGCTTCCGGAGACGCTCTTGACGAGCATACGGTCAGGTTGTCTAATCTGAATATCACCTTCATCGACGACATCGCGCCGTCGGTTGCGGACGTCACTTTCCTCGTCGCTGGCACTGAGGTCACCACGGCAAGGTTCGGGGACCTGGTAGAGATTCGTGTGCGTGTGCTTGTGAATGAGTCGGACCTGTTGGTGAACTGGCACCTCGAGGGACTCTCGACGATCAGCAGATGGCCACCGGCGTCGCTCGGAAACATGACTTGGGACACTGTCCACAATGCCTACACCGCCGTCTTCGATACCACGGTGTTCTCGGTTGAATACGGAGATACGATGGCGCTCTGGATCTGGTTGGAGGACGCGGTCGGCAACCAGCGCTATCCAGGGGGTGTGGCTGACTGGTACGACCGAGTCTTGCTCCGTCCGGTGTATCCGGGGTTGATCGGGTCCACAACCAGCGGCTGCGTGATCACCGACGGCAACGTCTGCCAGATGGAACCGGGAGACATCGTCACGCTGTATACCGAGGCTGAATTCGGCCGCACCGACCTGCACGTGCGTGCGCTCGTGTTCAACGCCAGCAACAACTCAGCCCCGTTCGAGGTGTTCATGCCCTGGGATTCTGACACCAAGGAGTATCGCGGCTCGTACACACCGTGGGCTAGTGATCTCGGCTTCATGCGCGTGGAGTACATCGCAATCGACCCCAACCTCAACGAGCGCAGTTGGCACTACTGGAACCCGATTGAGCCGCAGCCGTTCGTGTTCCAGATTTCGGTCGTGGATCAGACCAAACCGACAGAACTGTCGTTCAGTGTGCATCCTCAAGGGGTCGCGGCCGATGGTTGGCGTATCAATGCCAGTTGGCTGCAGCAGGCGAGCGATTCGACGAACGCGACGTTCACCGTCGACGACGGGAATCCCATCGCTCTGCCGCTGACCGAGCGGGCGGAGATCTCTCCAGTCCTCTCCTACGTGGCGCTGGGCTCATCCACGGCGGCTGGGGCGGGCGCCAGCGATGAAAATCACAGTCAGGTGGGACTCATCCACAGGGCGCTCGAGGACGAATTCGGGGAGGTCAGATTGAACAACCTCTCGCAGGATGGCGGACGGGTCATGGACTTCCGCGGCAAATGGGGCGAGATCAATTCATCGAATCCGGACATCGTCACAATCCTACCGTTCAGCGATTACCTGTCATCCGATACATCTTCCTGGCGCACCAACTACCCGCGGTTGCTCGACGACATCACTTCTACTGGAGCACACGTCTTCTTCGGTGAACTTCGCATCGACCCCGACTACATCTGTCACATCGGCTCTGGACCTGGAGGCTGCTACTCCTTCTACGAGTTCGAGGCGATCGGCGAGAAGAACGCGATCCTGAGGGACATCGTCAGCACACGCCCAGATGTCACCATCGTTCCGATCATCGACAGCAACGCGGAACACCCTGAATGGATCGCCGCCGACGGCAGCCACCCTAACGACCTCGGCCACGCTCACCTCGCCGAGTTGTTCCTACACCAGATCCAGGGTTGGCTGGGCACGCGTGAACTGGTGCAGAACGCCAGCGTGCAGTTCGACACCGCCGGGCTGCTGCCGGGCAACCACGACCTTGAACTGCACGTCATCGACGGGGCGAACAACACCGCATTCGATCTCGCCCTAGGTGCTGATGCGAGCATCTACCTCGAAGCCGATTCTGACATTCTGACCGTGGACATCATCCACCCGACGGACTCCGCCTTGCTCGAGCCGCGACCAGTGCTCTTCCGCGTTGACACCGGTTGCGCGATCGGCTGCACTGTGCAGTTGGAGATCGAAGTTGATGGTGAACTGGTGCACACGTCCACGACAGACGGCATCCTCGAGTGGTACGAGGATTGGGAGCAGTTCGGATTTGGGCAGCATCTGGTCGTGGCCACTGTCAGCACTCAAGACTGGGACGTCCCGATCAGGACGGCGACCTCCGAGTTCAGCATCGTCGAGCCCCCACACCCTGAATGGTCCACCCAGTGCGAGTCCTCCGAACACACCACCAGCATTGACGACATTTCGCGGTTCGGCAAGATGGGCAGGCTATCGGTGACCTCACACACGCAGGAGTGCATCGTGACCAACATCGGTAAATTCAACGGCACACTCCAGTTCCTGGGTGCACCTTCCGATGTCGATTCCCCGTTCGATTGCGGACCCGCGGCGCCGGTCGAGGTCGTTCCATTGGAGAGCATTCGATTCGAGTGCTATGCTGAGGACAACTCCTCGTACAGTGGCATCCATGTCCTGATGTTCGAGATAGTCAGGGTGCTTCCCTCCAACCATTGGACGGGAAATGCCACCGAACCGGTTCACGGCCCCGTCGAGTACCGCTTGTTCCTCGCCGACCCCTTGTTCGTACCCTACTCCGATCAGACCACTGGCGACGGCACCGACCTCGATGGAGAACCCAACTTGGAGAGTTCGAGCGACATGCCCGGCCCGGCGAAAGTCGCGTTGTTCACGTTGCTGCTCATCTTGATCGGGTTGCTCAGCCTGACCGGCTACAACCGCTGGAAGGATGCACAGGACCCGTACGCCCAGCCGGAGCATGATCGGTCGCTGTTCTCTGTCGAACCTCCAGATCCATTCGAATCTCCAGTCGAGGAGGATGCTGAGGTGACCGGGGATGAGTCATCGGAACAGCAGAAGAAGAGGGTGAGTTCACGCCTTGGTCTGCCAGACGGAGGCCAGTTCGTCCAAGACGATGGCACCACCACCTACATCGACACTGACGGAAAGCAATGGTTGAAGGATGAGGATGGCGGATTCACTCGTCTGTGAGGTCCAATCCGTCCGAGCACCGCAAGTCGTTTGGTTCATGGACTGAGTGGGGAGAAAGTCGATGATGGCGTCAATCTCCGGGCCGGTACGCTATCGCTTCCGCGACACGGATGACGATGTCGAGGTGCTGTTAGAGGGTGATTCCGAGTGGGTCGAGCGCTGGCGGCAGGAACTCGGTCTCGAAGAGGTGGGCTGGCTGCAACCGCTGCAAGCGGAAGGCGCCGAACTGACTGAAGCGGGAGAGAGCGCTCCGCGCAAGGAGAGCCGGCGAGCGCCAAAGAAGGTCGAACTGGTTGGTCCGCCCCCCGACCCTTCACGGCTTCCAGAGCGTCGCAGGACGATCGGTGGCGTCAATCTCGATGAGGAGATACGTAAACTCGGATTCTTTGAACCCCGCTCACCGTCTGGAGAGGAACTGGGAGATATCCTCGACGATTACGACGAGCCTCCAAAGCCTCCCGAGGGATTAACCAGCAGCGAGCCACTGGCCGAGGGGTGGCTGCGGGAACTGTTCCGCATCGCAGTACGTCGCTTCGGGGTGATGGGACTTCCAGCGGATGTCATCTTCGAGGCGATCGGTGACAGGAGCGATATGGATGAGGGGATGCTCGAGAGTTGGCTTGAGGCACAGCATCGGCTTGGAAGACTGGTCAAGATCCACGGAGGGGAGAGGCTGGGATATGGCCCCGAACCCAACTGGATGGATGCCCCCTGAGATTGTTATCTTAGATGGCCTCGGCGAACAGTCCTCTCACTTGAAAAACGTTGCACTGAGCCGCATTCATTGACGGTTCCTTCGCACACGCGCACGAAAGGAGTAATAAGAGAACCAGAGTCGGCGCCTCGTATGATGAGTCATGCGACTGAATTGAATCTGAGTAATGTGCGCCGCCGCAGCCTGCTGCTGGTCGGCTTGATGGTGCTCTCGGTGCTTGTAGGGGCGGTCAACGTCACGGCCAGCAACGCGAAGCACTATCCGGTAGCCCGAGACCCTACTGATCTCGCCACCGGCGACTTCGACTGTGACGGCGATGAGGACATCGTCACTGCAAGCGACATGGGCAACTTCCTGTCGATATTGTGGAACGATGGTGGAACCTATCAGGAACGCTCTGACATCTGGGTCTCGAACAACGCTTCCCGACGCCAGGATTGGGTGGACATGGCGGATGCGACCAATGTCGAGGTCGGTGACATCGATGGTGATGGCAACGATGACATCGTCTTCTATCAGGGCAACATCCAGGTCTATGGAACCACTGAAGTGGTTCGCGGGAACCTGACTGTGCTCACCAATCCCGATTGCGACGGAGCATTCGTCGAGGACGCGGTGCACACCATGGGGGACATCGTGTGGCAGTTCCAAGTGGGCGACATCACGGGAGATGGTGCTGACGACATCGTGGCACTCGACCTCGAGTCGATCGCCTCGGGTCAGCAGCGTCTGATGACCTTCATCGGTGGCTCGGATCGCAACAACGCGGCCACCAACCACAAGGTGACCCAACTGGACAACCTGGCCAGCAGGGTCTACGGGGACCTGCGGCTGGGCAACTGGGGAGAACCCGTCACTCAGCCTCCTATCGGAGTGCCAGCAACCGATTTCGAGGACTTGGACGCCTGGATGCTCGTCTGGCCAGCGTACAACCCGGCCACTGGGTGGGCAGCCGGTGACTGGGACAACATCACTGTAGTCGAGTTCGACTCCGTCGTGAACACCTTCTCTGCGTGGAACGACCCCAACAAGGCGCACACCTTCAAGGTTGGAGTGGAGTACGGCGATTACGATATCGCTGATACTGATTCTCCAGCCGACGGCATCATTGACATGGTGGCCATGACCAACGCCTCCACGGTCACCTACATCTCCTGCGCCAGCGCGCCCTGCGCCTCGCAGGCGAGTTGGACCGCCGGTCCAACCATTGACATCGGGGCTTACTACGGAGCAGCGCTGAAGATCGCCGACATCAATCAGGATGGAGACATGGACTTCGTCATCCCGACCTATCTGTCCGTGACCAGCCTGACCGGCGCCAGCGGCAACACCGTTACTTCGCTCGGCATCGATAACCTGAACGACCTGAACACTGTGCAAATCATACTGTCCGATGGCAGCGGTGGCTACCGCAGCCCGCAGTCGATGGATGTCGGGCGACGTCCGACGATGGTGCTCGTCGGCCAGTTCGTCGGTGGTTCGGGCAGCGCGCTCGACCTCGCGATAGGCAACCGGGACTACCGTTTCCAGTTCAACAATGGCGCATGGTGGCTTGACACCAAGGGCTGCTTCCCTGACAGAATCAACAGTAACCTGCAAGGTCTGGGTGGATGTGGATCGCAAGATGCGGTCACCATCATCCAGCTCGACAATGAGGATGTGGGCATCTCGTCGATGTCCGCATCACCAGCCTCGTTCAATCCGGATACCTTGCTCATGACGCTTGGCGAGGGCACGCGCAACGTGAACGTGACCGTGTCCAACACCGGATTGGATGTCATCAGCGGCAGCCTGACTGTCGAGGCCTCTGTGAAGGAGGTCATCGGCGGCACAGACACCGTCGTCTACTCCAACGACTACGACATCCCCGCTGTCAGCAACTGTGGCACCGGCTGCACCTGGTCCTCATCTGACTACGACGGCGAGGGACTCTACTGGCACGAAGAATTAGTCGGCAACCAGACGAGCAACGGCGAGGGTTACGAAGCGGGTGTGAACCCGACTTCCTACATGTGGGCGGGCACGATGTACGCTAACTCCAGCGATAACAACAACCTGGAGAGCGGCTACGTCTCATGGCAGGACGAGGCAGTCATCCTGCACGATGTCGACCTATCGGGCTCGGACTCCGCTAAGTTGGAGGTTGATTTGTTCTGCACCTCGGGCTACTCGACGATCAACTACGTCTACAGCAACGGTGCATTCGCCGGGATGCTCATCTACGACGATTCGTGCAACATCGACATCTACACCGACGACGGCGGCTGGGAGCCTGTCCTCTACGAGGGCGGCTATGACGCCATCCGCTTCGCCGAACTCGCTGACAGCGGCTACATCGAGTACACCCGCCGCCTGATTCACGTGGGTGGCACGAACTACTCATGGAGCAACTTCACCGATGACAGCGCCCTCGATCTGACCGAGTGGGCTGGTGAGAACATCGACATCCGCTTCCGCTTCCGCTCTGGATTCTACGGCAGCGTCGGCCTGAACAATGAGTCACGCAACACACAGTTCGACGGAATGGCGTTCGACAACCTGACGATTACCAAGACGGTGACACAGTACGGGCAGGAGCAGACCGTGCAGCAGAACGTGCCCCTGAACAACTTCGCGCCCGGTGACGAGCAGGAAGTCAGCCTGAATGCCTACTTCGTCAACAACACGACCTACATCATCGGCGGGGAGATAACCTCGACATCTGGATTCAACAACGAGGACGACACCAACGACTTGACCCGATTCAAGACGACCGTGCTCAACCTCTACGACCCCGCGGTGCGCGCGATTACCTCGTTCGAGAAGGGCCAGCTTTACGCCGCCGGTCAGATGGCGATCAACGTCACTGCTGAGCACGCAGGTAACACGCTGGTCGACTTCGATGTCGAAGCAACGATCTACCAAGCACAGCCGAACGCCCTGTTCACGAATCCGTGCAAGGATCTCGAGGATTTCGAGCCATCCAACTGCGCCTACATGTTCGGTGACGACGGCGATAACTTCGGCATCGTCGTAGATGACACCGACTCAAGCATCTCCAACGCGATCGTGCCAGGTAATAGGCCGGTGTTCGGCTCCAACGCCTACTGGTTCGGCCATCCCGACGATGGTTATGGCGACGACTGGAACGAGTCGATGACACTGCAGGAGATTGACCTGCGCAACATGGCTGGCGACTTCGCCTACCTCACCTTCGACTACTTCGCCGAGGCTGATTACCTGACTGATTCGAATGGCGACATTGTCAGCGTCAACGAGTTCGCGGGAATGGAGATCACCTGGCGCAAGGGCTCGCAGAGTTATGACGGACTGGTATACGGCTCATGGAACGACTACAATGAGAACGGCATCCAAGGCGTCAACCAGACCTGTGAGGACATCGACGATGACGGCGACTATGACGAGGTCGAGTTCACCGGCGACCATGGCTGGAACGTCTGGTTCGACTCTGAGGGCGTCGTGAAGTCGGTCACTCTCGACCTGACCCATCTTGTCATCCAGAATCGCAGTTCCCCTGATTCGTCCCGTTGGCGCACCGAGTGTACCTCGATGGAAGGGGCGCAGGTCACCATGACCTTCCGCTTCCAGTCCAACTCCGACGGAATCAACGGTCAGAGCGGCTTCGCCGGCTTTGCCGTCGACAACATCACCGTGCAGGAGTACACCTTCACCCTCGACACGAGTTACTCTACCAGTGTGTCCAATCTGGATGCTCGTGAAGAGGTCAACCTGACCGTCGGCACCCACAACTTCCTGCAGGGCATCTATCGCGTCGATGTGATGAGCATCTTCGACAACGTGACCGCAGGCAACAACTGGACCAACGTCGCGGAGGTGACCCTCGGGAACAACCTCTCGCGCATGATTTTCGAGGTGGCGTCAGTCGATGTGACTCTGTTGCGACCGAACGTACTCGATTGTGTCGAGGACGTCTCGATGCCTTGCGCTTATCCAATTGACAACGCCAAGACGCACCAGTTCGAACTGGAGTTGATCAATGGCGTGCTGGAAGGCGATTACAACGTCTTCATGCAGATCACCGATGTCGGCACCGGCACCGCAGAGACACCGGTCGCTTCGACCAACAGCCCGCAGACGTTGGCCCCGCACGCTCGCAGCAATGCGACCTTCCAGCCCTACACTGGCTGGCAGGACGGCCACACCTACAACATCCAGTTCTACGCTGAACTGATTGATGGCACATCGTCTGGCAACATGCGCAACTTCACCATCACCTTCTACGACAACATCGACGTCGCCATTCTGTCGGGCACGACCGACCAGAACCGGCTGGAGAAGGTGAAGCAGGACCTCGATGCCATGGGGATGACCTACACCCAGTACCGTCAAGGTGACTGGGGCACCTACTTCGACGACGATTGGCTGTCTCACTACCAGAAGATTCTGCTGCCGTGGCAGACCAATGCCAATGTCATCGCTGGCTCCTACTACCAGGAACTGGGCGAGACCGGTCTGCAGAACACGCTGGAGAACTTCATGCTCGCGGGCGGTACCGTCGAGATGCACGTCGGACCGAACGCTGAGTCCGACAGCGATGCGGGCAAGTTGCTCTACGAGATGGACATCCTCAACCGGGACACGGCTGGAACCCAGATCGAGCACGACGACCTAGCGATCATCGACCCGTACCACCCGCTTCTGGCTGACGTCTCGCCGACCGCGTGGCTCGGAATGAACAACGGTGACCACGTCGCCAACGCTGCTCTGTCAACGGCGACCACTGGCCTCAACAAGTTGCCCAACGCATGTAGTGGTGGGATGATCAACACGCAGCAGGGCCGCTTCCACAGTATCATACAGCACGCCGACGACTCGACGATGACCCTGCTCGCCACCTGTGGCATCGGTAGTGGAGGTCTGATCGTTACAACCATCGATGTGGAGAACCCGTCGGTGTCCGAGGATTACGGAAGCACCGCCGCACCGCTGCGCTCGAACCTGCTGAAGTTCATGGTGACACCCTATCCGCTCGGCTTCGGAATCGCCGGCGCAGGCTGGGACCTGACCATCAACGAGGAGGTGCCGACAGAGGCGAACGGGAACGGTATCTACGACTTCACATACTACATGAAGAGCAACACAGCGCTCACCTTCGGGTACAACTCAACCGTGTCTGGGCTCGATGCCGATTGGCACATCAGCGGTGCAACCGACTGGGAGCGCAACCTGTTCACTCCGAACCAGGATTACGCCCACCGCGCTGACGAAAGCCACACCTCCACCTTCTGCCGCATCGACACCCAGGAGTCCAGCGGCTGCCGTCAGGACGCCACTTGGACGGTCACGCTGTTCCTGCACGACGCAGATGGCCACACCCGCATCAGCACCATCGAACTGTCCACCAACGACATTCTCGCCGACTCATCGCCACCCGTGGCGAGTGTCACCGTCGAGGAGCACCCGTTCTATCCGGACAGCCTCAGCGACCATGGCACGAAGACGGTGGGAGCGGTCGACTGGCCGATCCATCTGGCCAAGCTATCTTCGTCGAACGACGTCAAGGTGAAGTTCGACGCCTGCGCTTCAAGTGACCCGGACGCGCCCGCGGGTGAGAACGGCATCTCGCTGTACAAGTGGAAGGTACTGTTCGACTACCCGTGGAACGCGGTGTCCGACCAGAACCACGAGTTCGAGCGCACCTCCGCGATGGGATGCGACTGGACCTACACCTTCTGGAACCAGACCGCTGACCCGTCAGGGTTCAACGAGAACACGATCCGCATCGAACTGGTCGTGGTCGACCGGGCAGGCCGGGAGAGCGCCAAGAACTACATGTTCTTCGTCGTCGTTCCTGAGGATTGGGGCGACGAACCCCCAGATGTGCAGATCAGCACGCCCCTCGACGGCTCGACCCAGTCGGGCGACTACGTCTACGTCAATGGCTCGGTACTCTCGGGCAGCGAGAACGGCGACATCCTCGTCGAGGTGTCGCTTAACCCGGACGTGCTCAACCAGACGCTGGCCGACAAGTTCCAGCAGATGAACCAGGGCAAGTACAACTCGACCAACAACCTGTGCGACAGCAGCACCGCCACCACGGAATGCGTGTCGACGTTCAGCATGGGCCTGAGGCTCGAGGACCTCTACACCAACCAGAGTCAGGTGCACACCATCTGGGTGAAGATTGTCGAGGGCAACGGGCAGAACTGGGTTCTGTGGAAGGAGATTACAATCAATCTGGTGCCCGTCGTGAACGAGGACCCCTGCGTTGCAGACCCGAAGGCGGAAGGATGCTCTGACACGGAGACACAGACGGGTGATGGCGAAGAGGGCCTTGGATCAATGTTGATCTACGCTGGAATTGCTGCGTTGGCCCTGATAATCGTCGTGCTCGCCACGCTGTTCATGCTGCGCATGCGCAAGGGCGGCAGCGCTGACGTCGAAGGCTTCGGCGGTGTCGAGGACATGGATCCGGCGGAGGCCTACGTCCAGCAGCTCATCTCTCAGGGATACCCGGAAGAGACAGCACGACAATACGCGGATCAGTATGCAACGCACTTCCAACAGCAATAGCGATAGCGCTTGAGATGCGGCGCAAGCCGCTCTATGGATAGAGCGGTAGCGCTGTCAGGCCATTGCCAGCACATCAGGTGAAAATCGGTAGAAGCGATGGGGTCAAACTCATGTACGCTGTAGACTGACGTCAGACGAGGTGGTCAGATGGGTGTGGGTAAGAGCCACTTCATTCCAATGCCCCGACATGAGGTGAAGGAGCGACTGTTCGCCGAGCCAGCGTTCGCTCCACTCATTCAGGAGGGCCTGAAGAGCGTCTGCTCGATGCTCGAAGCACTCGATCATCACAGTTCACTGGGCCAACTGGAGCGGCTCAAGGTACTCTACAGCTCGATGGACCCCGATTCGGAGCGACCGCTCGACCTCGCCGAAGTCGATGCGTTCATCGCCGCATTCGAAGAGGTGCTTGTAGACGGCAACTGGGAACACATCACGGACGAGGAATTCGAACTCGCAATGGAGGGTGAATCGCTGTTCCCAATCAGCATGGATGTTCGGCTCGATGAATTCGTCACGATGAAACTGTACAAGCTCGGCCACGATGAGATGACCGAGAATATGCCCAACGCGCTCGACAAACTGCTC
>CALCOR010000054.1 GCA_937897085.1 uncultured euryarchaeote
GCCGCCGGTGATCGCCCCGAAGTCCATCGAGACGACGTCGAGCCGATCGGCGAAGCGGACGTAGTCGCTCCTGCCTCTCTGCGACTCATGCACCGAGATGGTGTTCGGGTGCGTGTGGTCGTGGTCCTTCATCGCCGCGTAGCCCTCGGAATAGTAGAGGTCGCGGCCGTTCCTCATCGTCTCGGCGATGTCGTTGTTGTTGCTGCCCAGCCACTCGGTCATGTGGATGAACTCCCACTGCTCACCCAACTCATCGTCGGTGTCGGGGATGACGTCGACCACCAGGGTGTATTCACCGGGGAAGTTGACGCCCGCGCTGTCGATGTTGAGGTAGTTGGTGATGTTGACGCCGCTCGGGATGTTGTCGATCCACCTGTCGACCCCGTCGTAGCCGTTCTCCTCGTTGGACCAGAAGCAGACCGCCATGGTCCGACGGTGGTCGAACTGGGCCAGTCCGCGGGCTGCCTCGAGCATCATCGCCACCCCCGCACCGTTGTCGTGCGCTCCGATGTGTGTGCCTCCACCCGGCCCGCTGCCAATCTCAGCGATGTCCAGATGCGCTCCCAGCACCAGCCACTCGTCGGGATACAGCGTCCCTTCCTTGTAGCCGCAGACGTTCACTGCGAACGGGGATGGCGACCCCACGTAGCGATGGATCTGCGCATCCAGACCCATCGAGGCGAACTCGTTGAGGAGGAATCCCAGCGCTCGCTCGTATGCCGGGTCACGCCAGATGAGCGGCCCCCAGCGCTCGTTGTAGCCACTGTTGTCGTCGGTGAACATCTCCATCCACTCGAATACGGAATAGCCGTCAATCAATCCGGTGCTGTGGTTGGCTCCATCCTCTGGCGATAGGCCGGAGCGGGGGTTGCGGAACACAGGATGTTCGACGTAGGAGTATGCCGAGCCGAACTCAGACGAGTTGAACCACTCCGCCCAACTCTGGTTGGTCGCCCGCATCGGCCAGTCATCCTGACCGGGAGCACCGACGAGGAAATGGGCGGACTCGAGATTGGAGGGTGCGAGCATCTGGACCGACTGGGTTCCCTTGGCGTCGAAGTTTAGCGTGGTGCCGTTGGTGACGTAGCCCGATTCGGCGTCGAGTACGAAGTAGGGGATGTGCACACTCATCGCCATCCTGGCGCTGAACTCCACGGACTGGAACTGGGCACCGGAGAGAACCTCAGGCGAGATCACGAGGTCGGAAGCGGAGGGCTCCGGCTCATCTTGAGCCATGCATCCTGACAGAGCGGGCAGCAGGAGAAGCGCCGCCAGATAGACCGACAGACATCCCCGCATCGCTCCCGACACGGCTGTCGGGGTTATGATTTGACATGCGGCAAGGGTATTGGGATGCTCCGCATCCCACGCCCCATGCGCAGGCACGCGGCGATGCTGCTGACGCTGCTGATGCTGGCGACGAGCCTGTCGGGCTGCTTCGGAGGGGATGACGGACCAGCACCACCTGTTGATGACCCATTCGACTTCGAGCAGCTGATCGCCAACACCACCTGGTATCACTATGCCAACGCGACCAACGCGCTGAACACCAGCCACATGCTGAACGGAACTTCCATCCTCATCGGCAACAACACCCCGTTCCTCTCCATCGGCACCTACTACGGGATTGGGATGTCGACCTTCGAGCCGACCATCGGCGCCACTTCGGATGGAAACCTGTACATGAGCAGCTGGGGCAACGGGCCGGCCGGTTCCACTGCCATCGTCAAATGCACCGGGATGAACGACATGATCACACAACTGGAATACTCCTGCGCCAACTCCTACGACCCGCTGCTGCCGGTGGCCAACAGCAACGACCCCTACGTCTACGTCGACCCGTGGACTGACCGCATCATGAAATTCGACATGCACGCGCTGCTGGGGATGACCGTAGAATGGTCGGACAACGAAGGCGCCTCATGGTCGCTTCCGACCCCGGCGACCTCGTATTCGGTTCAAGACCATCAGACCATTTCTTCCTCGCCTTATCCGGCAGCCCTGCACCCGACGACCTGGGTGTTCTGCATCAATGGAAATTGGGAGGCTCCCCTCTGCTCGACCAGCTTTGATGGCGGCAACTCTTGGAGCCCTGAGGTTCCAGGAGCACCACTCGGTTGCAGCAGTGGTGGGCTGAGTGCTCACATTGAAGGTGGCGAGAATGGCAACTTCTACCGTGGCAATATCGGATGCAGTGGCAGTGGATACTCGATTTATCGAAGTACCAATGGTGGCTTCACCTGGACAGAACACCCTCTGCCCACCGAGGAATCTGGAACTGCTGACACTTGGAATTTCGAGGAGGCGCAGGTCTCGGTGGATGATGGGAACAATGTCCACGCGATGTGGATGGGTCTGGACAACATGCCCTACTACTCCAACTCACAGGATGAGGGGGACACATGGAGTGATCCACTCATGATCGCTCCGCCGAACGGACTTGAGGGGAGTGGATTCCCCGCGATTACTGCGGGCGCTGCTGGAAGAGTTGCTCTGGGATACGTCGGAACAACCGGTGGCGGCATCTGGAACGGCTACCTGTCCGTGATAACAGACGCCTTCGCCGATCAGCCGTTGATCACCACGGTGCAGGTGAACGGAATGGACGACCCGCTGGATACGACCGAGGGTTGCGGCTACAACCGCTGCGGCGGATTTGGCGATTTCATCGACGTCATAGTCGACCATGAGGGGCGGGTATGGTTCGGGCTCTCGAACAACCTCGCGGATGTCGGAATCTTCGCCACGATGGCCCAAGGACCCGCAATGAGAGGGCCACTGGAACCACTGCCACCGCTGCTACTGGGTGGACCGTCGACCCTCGCGTGACTAATGCGGCCGGGCTGCCACTACCCGAACTCGAAGATGTTGTAGAGCCCCTCAGGGGCGCCTGATGGCACCCCTGAGAAGCCCGGTTCGCATTCTGTGTGTTGCTTGTTCAGGCGAGCCTGTTCAGTCAACGATGGTCGAACCAGCGCCGGCCACGGTGTTACCGTTGTAGGTCACCGAGATGCCAACCTGGCACCCAACATCGGTGCAGATGTCGGCCCCGTTCTCCGAGAGCAGAACATACTCCCCCGGCTCCCAGGAGTTCGCGTTGTCGCCACCTTGCTGCGTAATCACGCAGGGGTCTCCGCCGGCCACGCTGCACTTGTGGATGGTGTCGCCCACTGACAACTGTATTCTTGCGAAGGTCCAGCTCAGGGTGTCCTTTCCAGTCATCTGCATCATGATCAGCGCGTCTCCAGTGCCACCGCTGGTGTCGCCGTTGGCGTCATCAGCGCTGTAGGTGTTCAGCGTGTGCATCGAGGTGTCTGTTCCCTCGGCGGCCAGGTTGTTGGCCCACACGTACAGTACACCAGCCAGCACGACGGTGATCGCTACCATCAGGATGGTCGCGATGACCGGGCTCACTGCCTGCTCATTCTTCATTTCATTCTTCATTTTCAGTCCTCACTACCCCTAAGGGGCGTCGCGCCTATACGCGACAACGGTATTAACGTTGCATTAGAGCATTCAATTCTAAACGGCTGGATGGAAACCCTACAGGGCCGTCTCTATGATATCTTCAGCAACTTCCTCGATAACTTCCGTTCCAGCTGCTCCGAAGGTGATGTCCGGCTCGAGTTCGAGGTCGGGCTGTGCATGGTCTCCGCCGCGCGTGAGCAGGACGACGCCAGCCAGAATGGCGACATCGGCGACGATGTAGATGAGCAGCGTGACATAGTCCACCCAGACGTCAAAATTGGTCCAGTAGGTGAACAACTGCTGGTTGTGGGTGATTCCCGACTTCATCTCAGCGGCGTTCTCCTCGCCCGCCTCACCGCTCGTCTGGATCTCGAATATCGGTGTGAGGTCGTCGAGTGTGGCTGGTGTTTCCGCCTGCACATTCATCGGGCGCGAATCGAGGTAGAAACGGCTGGTGGAGCCTCCCTTGATAATCAGGTTCGACGTCGGTTCGACCTCGAGGTTCACCTCTCCACTGAAGTAGACCGGGACTGCTCCGGGAAAGATGTCGAGCAACGTCCTCGTGTTGATCAACTTCGCCTGTATGCTGTGGGATGGTGCGTCGGCGGTCGCGCGGTAGGTGTGTGTCGGCAATCCGTGGTAGTCCCCTTCGCCTGTCTTGACGAGGTCGACGACAGCGTAGTCACCCATGTTCACCTTGTCTCCATCTCCGGTGATGAAGCCGCCAGTGGTGCCCACCAGTGATATCGAGGTGAGTCTGCCGAAACTCGCGATCTCCATCTCGTCGTCGCGCCAGAACAGTTGTGTCGAGCCGTCCTGCTCGACCATCTCACCCTTGTCACAGGCGTCATTCTCCCCTGTGCAGATCTTGTAGATCGATCCGTTTCCGTTGAGCACTCCGTCCGAGCCGAAGTAGGTCTTGTTCGACTCCAGTGTCACCCATCCCAGCCTGAGATCATCCACGTCGCCTTCGAGTTGCGCTATCAGCGGATCGCGCCAGCCGAACAGCCACTGGTCCACCGTGTGCGTCACCCACTTGGTCGCTCCAGGGTATCCAGTCGCATCCTCTCCGAACAGCGAGATGAGGTTCAGAGGTACCTGCAAATCGAACATCAGATCCTTCATGAAGTAACGCAGTGCGAGCGCAGAGTTGTCGTCGATGCCGTACAGAGTGGCCACCAAGGAAGTGTCCCAAGGCAGCACCTGGCCATCTGCCGACAGCTCCAGCGTCTCCATGTCGAACGGAGGCGTCTCGCCGGTGGTCTCTCCGTAGAGGAACACCGTGGCGGCGGCGCCGGTGATGCCCAGAGGCCCGTAGAGGATGTTGTGGCTCTGCTCCGCTGTCAGGGACACAGTAGTCGCTTTTGGCGCGATGGCTACTCCCCACATGCCAGCGACGTTCAGACTGGCCGCGAGGAATCCACCGTTGAGCGGTTCCTCGTTTCCGAATGCGGTGGCCACGAACGAGGACGAGTTGAGTGAACCTGTGCCGTCCCTGAGCGCCATCGGGAACTCAGTGGCGCCACTCATCCAGCCGTCCGCCCAAGCCCAGATGGCGTCGTACTGGGCATCATCGAGAGCGTAGGATTCCTTGGCGGCCTCCTTCGACAACCCAAGGAACGCATAGACGCCGAATGAGGAGCCGCCCGAGTTGGTGGCCAGCAGACCCTTGGGAGAACCGGTTCCATCTCCTGCGTAGAGCAATTCGGAGACGTCGGCAGAATCGATGTCCGCGCCCGATACCGCCTTGACGCGGTCGCTCCAGGAACCCTCCTTGGCTGAGTTAGACCACTCGATTCCATCGGTGTGCACACCGGGGAATACCATCGTGCCATTCGTGTCGTGCTCAGGAGGGACGAGTTCGATTCCCGCGGGAGCGTAGCCGCCGTTCGCGTACCACTTCTCCATCAGGTCTAGGAATATCGAACCATCTTGCATGCATGTCTGCAGTTTTGAGAGATTCGAACTGGTGTCGAGGTATCCGTAGAGAGCGGCCCGTTCAGTGGTGTTCTCTCGTAGTATTGCGGTTCCATTAAACATGTCAGCTTCGCAATCAGGCTTGCCAATTGAGATGTACATCATCGGCCCCCATTTGCTGGTCAGAGAGATATCCTGACCTCCTGCTGTAGACCGAGTGTTGAGTATGTCGTCGGCGACCGACGTGTCCAGTTGGGCATGCTTGGCGTGCCACCCGGTCGACTCGTCGGTAAGTCCCAGAGATTCCACATCCTCAGCGACCAGAGCGGCGGTCACGAGCGAGGCGCCGGTGTTGTTCATGTCGTTCCCCATCATTCCAGAAGTGAATCCGGCTTTGGTGAACGTCATCGCGAAATCGATGATCAGCGCGGTCGCCGCAATCCGCTGCGGCTCGTAGAGGATGTTCAGTCCGGTGATTGGAGTGGAGCCGGGCACACCTCCCGCCCAGACGTAGGATTTCTCCTCCCGATAGGTGAGCGTGCCCGCGTCCGCGTCGTGATCGAGCAGGGTTCGCTCCGTCGTGAACTCATAGGTGACCGGGCCGACCTTCACGAACACCGGTTCAACGCCGTAGAGGACGTCATCAGGATTCGAGAGGTTCCACGCATAGTAATCCCGGGACGATACCGATGTCGCCCAATCCTCATTCACCTCGCTGCAATCGTCGTTGGCGCACGCATTGTCCTTCGGGTAGGTGGCGAATGTCTCATCCACCGCCCCCTGAACTCCTCCCGTGGCCATCGGTCCCAGAACCAGTAGGTTGACTCCTAGGAGCAGAAATCCTACTACCAACACTCCAACATTTCTCGTCGTACTCATACACAGTCCCCCACCCCTCGCGCGCGCCGGGAGAATTGAACGTTGTGTAGACTAGAACACAGAGAGAGAGACGGTTACTTCAGCCGAGGTCGGTGTCACCGTGAACAATGGCCGGGGGTTCGGCTATGTGCCGGATGCCCTGTGCGGAGGGTCATGGCGTGGCTGCACGAGGGCGATGCGCGGCCACCGCGCTCCTATCGCACCATCCGATGGATGTCACGGGGAATCTGCGACACCTGGTTCCGAGAGCACGCCATTGTCGACCACGAGTGGATACCCGAAGAGGGAGGGGTGCTGTTCGCTGCCTGGCACCCGGGCTCGATGATCGACCCGTTGTTCATGTTCTCCAGCATCCCAGGCCAGTTGACCTTCGCCGCCAAACACACCCTGTTCAACTACCCCATCCTCGGTAACGTGATGCGCTCCGTCGGGGCTAAACCCATCTATAGAGCAGTTGACAAAGGGGAGGGAGGGGCGCAGAAAGACCGCGGCGCAGCCAACGAAGGATTGCTGGA
>CALCOR010000055.1 GCA_937897085.1 uncultured euryarchaeote
ACAAGTGGCCGGCCGCGACCCCGACCTGAACGCGATTATCGGGGACAGGGGGCGAACGAGGGGGCATGGCACGAATCCACGTTCATTCCGATGCATTCTAAGACGGGACGCGCCCGGCGGGCTTCAAGACACTCGCCACTGTGGCGGGTTCAGGGGCTGGAATCGTGGCCGGACTTGAGGAGCAGGGACTGACTCCAAGCGGCGAAGTACATTGGAATATTGAAGCGCCTGAACTAATCGACATGGCGGCCGCCGCAGGTGAAGGTGTTCTGTCAGCGCATGGGGTGCTAGTCACCCGGACGGGAAGCCGGACTGGCCGCTCACCGAAAGACCGCTTCATCGTGCGCGAACCCGCGACGGAAGACGATGTATGGTGGGGTGAGGTGAACGTCCCGACGACATACGAGGTGTTCGAGCGGATGCGAACGCAGGTGCAGGAGTACCTTTCGAATCGTGACCGCCTATTCGTACAGGACCTGTTCGCTGGCGCAGACCCAGAGGAGCAGCTCGCCATACGTGTGGTAACGGAGAACGCCTGGCATGCTGCGTTCGCCGAGAACATGTTCATCCGATCGACAGATGAGCGGAGCGGAGCCCACATCCCCGAGTTCACCGTGCTGCACGCACCGCACTTCGAGGCGGGCGAAGAACTCGGTCTGAACTCGGAGGCGTTCGTCATCATCTGCTTCTCAGAGAGGCAGGTGATCATCGGTGGCATGCGTTATGCTGGAGAGATGAAGAAATGCATCTTCAGTGTCATGAACCACCTGCTTCCCGGAAGAGGACACCTGGGGATGCACTGCTCTGCGAACGTTGGACATGAAGGAGATTGTGCAGTATTCTTCGGGCTCTCAGGAACCGGAAAGACAACTCTCTCCGCTGACCCCAACAGGCCACTCATCGGGGATGACGAGCACGGCTGGAACGAGGCTGGCGTGTTCAACTTCGAAGGTGGTTGCTACGCCAAGATGATCGACCTCTCTCCCGAGGACGAGCCAGAGATCTTCGCCACTACGCGCATGCAGGGTACCATACTCGAGAACGTCATACTCGGCGCAGATGGAGTCCCTGATCTCCACGACGTCTCGCTCACTCAGAACACACGCGGCTCCTACCCGCTCACCTCAATCGAGAATCGTGTGCACGACTCCCGCGGAGGACACGCACGCAACGTTGTCTTCCTCACCTGCGACGCCTTCGGGGTGCTTCCACCCATCTCCCGACTGACACCCGAACAGGCCGCCTACCACTTCATCTCTGGATACACCGCCAAGGTTGCAGGCACTGAGGTCGGAATCGTAGAGCCGAGTGCCACATTCTCCGCCTGCTTCGGTGCACCTTTCATGCCGCGGCACCCTTCAGTATACGCCGACCTGTTGACGCGTAAGGTCGCCGAGCAAGATGCCTCTTGCTGGTTGCTGAACACAGGCTGGATCGCCGGTGGCTACGGCAACAGCGCCCGAATCAAGATACGTTGGACGCGGGCGTTGCTGAACGCTGCGCTCGACGGTACGCTCAATGATGTCGAATGGTCGACAGACAGACGATTCCTGTTCGAGATTCCGCGCTCCTGTCCGGGTGTGCCCGACGACATCCTCGATCCCAGAAGAACCTGGGATGATGAGTCAGAATACGATGCAATGGCCGATAAGTTGGCGCTGATGTTCTCCAGCAACTTC
>CALCOR010000056.1 GCA_937897085.1 uncultured euryarchaeote
CAGTGGCGTATGCGGGCGAGGGTATGCATCAGGACGCCGGGGCGAAGGTGCACCATCTGGCGTCGAACACCACCAGCAAGATTCTCTCCAAGAGCATCAGCAAGGACGGTGGCCGCGGAAGTTACCGCGGCATGGTGACGGTGAGCAAGAAGGCGGACAACTGCAAGGTGAACGTCGTCTGTGACGCACTAATTCTCGATGAGAAGAGCCGCTCTGACACCTATCCCACGATGGAGATCAAGAATCCCTCCTGTCGCTGCGAGCACGAAGCATCGGTCAGCAAGGTGAGCGACGACCAGGTGTTCTACCTGATGAGCCGTGGCCACTCCGAAGACGAGGCGCTGGCACTGATCGTCAACGGATTCTTCGAGCCGTTCGTCCGCGAACTGCCGATGGAATACGCGGTCGAACTGAACAAACTGATGGCACTCGAGATGGAAGGCAGCATCGGGTGATCGGATGGACTCCGCCGCCGTCTACCTCGCACTTCCCGAGCCGGACCGGGCGCAGCATCTGTGGCGCTACACGCCGTGGCACCGCATCCACCCCACCGGCAAGCATGCAGACCTGCCCGAATCCACCGGTCCGCCCACTCTCTCGCTCTCGCTGCTCGACGGTGAAGCCGCCCCTGAAGGTGTGACTCTCACCTCCGCCACCCCTGAGGACCTTGCCGAGTTGTGCGGCGCACCACACGACGATGTCGCCTCGACCCTCATCCGTGCGCTTTCGGAAGGCCAGACGGTCGTTCTGCGAGTGGACCGAGGAACGATTCTCGACCAGCCACTGCTGCTCGATGTCAACGCCGAAGGCGAGGTCTGCTCGCTGCATCTGCTGCTCGACATCGGCGTCATGGCCGAACTGGAGATCGTCACTTCCGTCACCGGCGATGCCGACTGGTTCGGCATCCTGCGCGAGGGGCGCATCGGCGCGGGCGCGCACCTGAACGATGTCGTGGTCAACCGGCTCGGAGCTGGGCAGATGCTCCGTGTCGAAGGAATCAGCATCGATCGAGATTCACAGGTGCTGGCAGGAACCGTAGGGGCTGGAGCGAAGCGGGCCAAGGCCGACCTGCGCTACGAGCTGGTAGGCCCGGGCGCGAGCATTCTAGTCAACGGTTCGATGACATCGATGGGCGAGCAGCACAACGACCACCACATCGAGATAATGCACGAGGCGCGCGAGACGTTCAGTCGCCTGGCGTGGCATTCGGCATGCGGCGGCAAAAGCCGCACGGTAGGCACGGGGATGCTGCGCATCGTAGATGGAGCGAAGGGGTCGGACGCGGCGCAGCTGTTCCACAACCTGCTGCTCTCAGACCATGCCGAGGCGGACTCGATTCCTGAACTGGAGGTGCTTGAGAACGAGGTGGTCGGCTGCGGGCACGGAACCGCGAATGGGCCGATCGACGAGGAGCAGTTGTTCTACCTGCAGAGCCGCGGATTCAGCGTGACGGGCGCACGTGCGGTGCTCATCAACGCCTTCCTCAACGCCACTCTCTCCGCTATGGGCAGCGAGACGCTGCACAGATGGCTCAACGACCTCCTGAGCGGCGGGCTGACCGACCTCGCCATGTGAACGTGCTCGTCTCCCGGAATCAACCCGAAGGCGGTGGGCTCACAACGGATTGTCCGCTTGAATTGGATCGAGGCCCACAGAGGAGCCTTCCGGCTTCTGTCGACTGAGCCGAGCAATCAACGCCATGACTGCCAACCCTGCAAGGTTGCAGTAAGCAAAGAGTGTCGGTGGCATCGTCAAGAGGTTCATTCGCCAATTAGTGGTGTTTTCTGGACTATCTCCAAACCAAGTTTGGATGATGCTCCACTCCATCCATACGCATACCAGCAGAACAACGAGCATGATTGTGCTACTACCAAGCAATGCTTTCTTTGAGAATCCCAATCCAATGAAGGTGAGAATAGAGCAGATGATGGTCACGAGAGCGAGGACGATGACCAATGCCAGCAGGGCCGAGAGGGTCTCCATCGAATCTCGAATCGGCACGAGGTAGTCTTCACTCAGGTCGACACTCATAATCTCAAACCTATGGTAGAATGAGACCGCCGCAATGACAAGCGACATCAGGATGCCGATGATCCCCATCAGAATTCGTGAGACCAGCCCACTCTTCTCTGGAACATGTTCCCTTAATCCCGATGGGTGATTGTTTTGTGGTTGTGCAGGAATCCATTCGGTGCCATTCCACTGCCACTCACCATCTTCAGAAAGTTCACCACCCATGTAGATCGCATCAAAATCTTTCATTTGAAGCCACCGACCATTGAATAGGGCTTTGCGTGGCCCTGTTTGTTCGCTACCGATGCAACAGACCCACAAGCGTTCGACCTGTGAGTGTTAAATATCGCTGTCCGGCGGCGTGCACCTGATGGCCTCCACTGTGAGCTTTTTCGATCTCGGCGTCGAGCATTGCCTAGTGCAAGCTCTCGACAAGAAGGGTATCACGGAACCATTCGAGGTTCAACGAGAGGCTATCCCCGATGGCATGCTCGGGAGAGATGTCTGCTGCCGTGCTCCGACGGGCTCGGGAAAGACGCTTGCCTTCGGCCTACCACTACTCACTCGCTGCAGGCGCTCCCGCCCCAAACTGCCGACCTCCCTGATACTAACTCCAACGCGTGAGTTGGCCGTACAGATCTACTCCGTGCTCACTCCGCTCGCTGCTAAGGTCAATCTTGATGTTCTGGCGATCTACGGCGGCGCATCGTATAGAACGCAGATTCGCGCGCTCGAGCGCGGCATAGACATCGTCGTCGCTTGCCCAGGCCGTCTGATCGACTTGATGCAGAAAGGTGCCCTCAGCCTAGAGGATGTTGACATAATCATCATCGATGAAGCTGACCGCATGGCGGACATGGGATTCATGGAGCCTGTTTGCGATATTCTCGACCATTGCTATCCAGAGCGCCAGACAATCCTCTTCAGTGCGACACTGGATGATGAGGTGGACGACCTGGTAAGACGCTACCTCCATGACCCGGTAAAAATCGAGGTCGGACCAAAGGAGGTCAGCATGGACAACATGCAGCACCTCTTCTGGTTGATGCGAGGCCCGATGAAAACTAAAATCGCTACCGAGGCGGTCCGCAAATGCGGCCGCAGCATCGTCTTCTGTCGAACTAGAGCGGGAGTGGATCGTGTCGGTGAGGAATTCGAAGACAACGGTCTGAGTGCCGCCACCCTGCACGGCGGACTTTCACAGCGCGAGAGAGATAGAGCGATGAAGCGCTTCAAGGAGGGAGATTGCATCGCACTAATCGCCACCGATGTGGCGGCGAGAGGACTCGATGTAGAGGACGTCGCCAGCGTGATCCACTACGACCCACCCGAGAACGGCAAGGCGTACAAGCACCGTAGCGGACGTACGGCTCGCGCCGGCGCACAAGGTACCGTCATCTCGCTGGTGCAGAAACCTCAGAGAAAGGCATGTCAGCACATCCAAAGAGGCGCGGGCATCAACTACAGAATCACCCCACCAGATTTTTCCCAACTACCCGATATCGAAGTGGGTTTCTTCCCTCCACCTGATCCGAAGAGAAAGAATAGAAACCAATCCTCCAAGCGTAACGGACAGCGAAACCACAACCGCCCGCAAAAAAACGGTGGGCAAAGGAATGGTAGGAATAAGCGCGGTGGTCACCATGGTAGAAATCAGCAAAATGGCAACCGTCGTAACGGTGGAACTCGAAACCACCGCGGCGGAAACCGCAAAGGCGGCAAGAAAAGTATGAAGCCGAACTTCCGCCGCTGAATGGAAATTCATCAGTTCGGACTCAGGCGTCTGCCAATGTCATTGTTGATATCCATCGCCTGCCCAGCCGACCCTATGCATCCGAGCATCAACGTCCTCGGGACCGAGCTCGAGCCCTGTTCGATGGACCCGCTCACCGGTTGGCATCGCGACGGCTGCTGCAACACAGACCAGACCGACCGCGGCCTGCACGTCGTCTGCTGCATCTTGACCGAGGATTTCCTCGAGTTCGCCCGCTCACAGGGAAATGACCTCATCACCCCTGCCCCCCAGCACAACTTCCCTGGCCTTGTCCCCGGTGATCGCTGGTGTGTCTGCGCGCAGACGTGGATGGACGCGACCGAGGAGGGTGTCGCCTGTCCAATTTCTCTGGAATGCACGCACGAGGAGGCGCTGGCGATTATCCCCATCGATGTGCTGGAAGCGCATGGCGAGTGATGCCGCGAAGGCTGTGAGAGTGCCGAGAAATGGGTGACGAAGGGCCGAAGAACCGACTTGCTGACTGCACCTCCCCCTACCTGCTGCAACACGTCTCGAACCCCGTGGCCTGGCAACCGTGGGACGATGACGCCATCGAACTCGCCCGCACGCTCGACCGGCCATTGCTGGTGTCCATCGGATACGCAGCCTGTCACTGGTGCCACGTGATGGAACACGAGTCGTTCGCTGACGAGGAGACAGCCGCGATGATGAACGAGCGATTGGTTTGCATCAAGGTCGACCGCGAGGAGCGCCCG
>CALCOR010000057.1 GCA_937897085.1 uncultured euryarchaeote
AACTCGTGGTCGAGCGGTCCTCGGATAATGGAGTGGTCATCGATCTAGGCAGCGGCATCCAGGCCGAGCGCCCACTTGAAGAGGCGATTCCGATGGTCGAGAAGCGCCTTGAGGACATCGAGACGTTGTTGAGCACGCTGAACGAGCAGTTCGATTCCTCCGAGGAGTCGGTCAAGGAAATCGTGGATGAGTTCAACACCCTACTGTCCAATCTGCAGGCCGAGGCGGCGAGCGAGGAGGTCGCAGAAGCAGAGCAGGGATCCAGTTCGAGCGAACCAACCAAACGTCGCCGGCGTTCAATTGGTGGAGACCTCACACTCGACGACTGAGGTGACCGCATGGGCCTGTTCGACATTTTTCGCAAGCGCGTCAAGGATGTCGCCGAGAACACCGACGAGGACGAACTGTCTGCACCCGAGGAAAGTGAAGAGGCAGAGGCAGCACTGGCCGAGCGCGAACAACTCGAGCAGGAGGCGGCCGAAGCCGAGAAGGCAGCAGAAACAGAGACCGCATCTACAGACGACTGGGAGGACATCGAGTCGATTGAGTCTGAGATTCCACCCACGGCGCCCGAATCGACCGAAGAATGGGATGACTGGGAGGATGACCCAGCCCCCGAACCACTTTCACCCACTCTTTCGAAGAAGGAGCGCAAGCAGGCGGAGCGCGAACGACGTCTACAGGAGAAGGAACGCAAGCGACTCATGAAGCAGGGCTTCGACGTCGACCAGAAGGTACGTCCAGATGGTTCGCGGGTCGACCTGCACGTGATGCGTTCTACCACCGGGAGGAAACTGGTGGAAGTGAAACACGTCCCTAAGGGGTCGGCTGGTGTTCAGAAGGTCGAGAGCGACTCGGGTCAGGACATCGAGGTCGACCTGGGTGGTGGAGTCGTGTCCAGAGGTGGCCGGGTGATCAAGTCCGGAGCAGCACTCGATGCGTTGCTGGATGAGCTGGAACTCGTGCTGTTGGAAGCGGACATGAGCCGTAGATCGGTCGATGAGGTCATGAGCGCACTTCGGACTGAATTAATTGGCAGCCGTCTACGCAGAGGCGCGGACCTCTCCAAGGTGATCGAAGCAGGTCTCAAGCGAACGCTCCGCGCTCTGCTGACTGCCGGATACTGGGATTTCGAGGAGACCGTGGACAAATTGGTCGCCGACGGCGACCTGCCCGTTGTCATCATGATGGTTGGCGTGAACGGTACCGGCAAGACGACCACCACCGCCAAGATAGCCCATCGCCTCAAGCAGAAGGGATTGGGCGTCGTGCTCGCCGCTGCTGACACCTTCCGCGCCGGTGCAATCGATCAATTGGACATCCATGCTGAGCGCATCGGTGTGCGTTGCATCGCCAGCCAGAGAGGTGGTGATGCTGCTGCCATTGCTCGTGATGCCATCGAGCATGCCAGGGCTAGACATCAGCAGGTGGTGATCGTGGACACCGCCGGACGGATGCAGAATAAAACGAACTTGATGAACGAACTTCAGAAAGTCCACAGGGTCACGCAACCACATCTCGTTCTTTTTGTCGGCGATGCGCTCGCTGGCAACAACGCAGTCGAGCAAGCGGTTGAGTTCCAGCGCATACTGCAATTCGACGGAGCAGTCCTCTGTAAACTAGATACAGACACAAAAGGAGGTTCAGCCCTCAGCATCGCTCACGCAACTGGAAAACCGATCGTTCTGGCTGGAGTTGGCCAAGGATACGATGATTTGAGGCAGTTCGACCCTGACTGGCTAATCGAGGAGATGTTCTCATGAGTGATGATATCCTGCAGTCGGAGGAGTCCATCCAGTTCTTCTCGTTGATTCACATGCTGCAGCGCAGCGCACTGATCGGCTTGGGGTTGATGCCCGGCCCCGAGGGTGGATTCCAAGCCAACCTGGATGAGGCGAAGGCGGCCATCGATCTCATCGGAGTGTTGCAGAAGCGGACAGAAGGGAATCTTGATCAGATTGAACAGACGTTGCTGCAAGGAATCCTGACTGAGTTGCGAATGCAGTTCGTCCAGGCGCCCAAGAAGCAGGCAGAGCAGGAAGCGGCCGAGGAGTTGAAGCAGACATTTGAAGACCCCCAGAGCGCACCTGTCGAGGTCCTTATCGATGACGAGGAA
>CALCOR010000058.1 GCA_937897085.1 uncultured euryarchaeote
ATCATCGGCACACGGTGCTTAGAAAATTATGATGATGATGATACTGAATTCTGCAATTCTCCTGAGAACCTCAAGCCGGGTAATCAGGGAATGAACGATGACAGTTGGGCGCTTACAATCCGTGACATCCGCGAAGGTACTGACGATACAACTTGGATTTACCATAATACCAGCGCGGGTAATTTCAAGATTCAAAGTGTCATTGCATTGAGACAGGATATCGTACTGGTCAGCGGAGTTTTCAACGGTAAGTTGCAGATCACAGGGCAAGACGTGATGAATCAGCAGGATGTCGCAGGGTGGCACGGTTTTCATGCCATTTACAATATCGACCAACGTGAATGGGTTGTCGCTGCCGCAGAAGGTTTCGTAGTTCAGGCTGCCGCGATGGCACCATCAGGAGTTGCCGGCAACTCGAATATGGTGTATGTGTCAACTCCGCCCCACACAGCAACCTCCTCAAACCAACTTGTTCCGTCGGCAGCAATCGGAGTGATTGATAATAGCCTTAATTTCTACCCGATGAAGTATCTGACCGGCTCGATCGGGTTGCATTTCAACATCATTACCACACCTCATAATCTGTTGATTTCAGGTGAGCACTCTGGAATTACCATAGACGAAATAGACATCGATACAGTAGGTGGTGTCGATGGTTTCCTGTTGTCGTTATATCCTGCGAATTTCAACACAGGTTGGTCTCGCTCAATTGGTTCAGGGGCGGACGACGCTATGCGCGAGATATGTTGGTTGGATACCGGCCACGCTCTATTCAGCGGCTCCTTTGCGGACACAACATTGTTTCCAGAGAACAATCGCACTCCGATTCTTGTGACTCCTACAGAGGTGCCAGACGGTGATGAAGTCGGTGATATCGTAGTGATAATCAACCGTTTTGGCGATTATGTCAACATCCTTCCCACCCAGTTCTCAGAAACTCATTGTCATGGCTTCGCAGGTGGGGGGTTCCTCGGCATTTTCGAGGATGATTTCGACTTCCAAGGTCACCAATACTCCAGTCTCGGTTTGTCCGACTTCTCTGTGACTCATCTTGTACATGATGAGGACCTTGATGGGTATGGACCAGCTACCGATTCATTCCCCTCCGATGCAACCCAATGGTCAGATGTGGACGAGGATGGCTATGGTGATAATCAGAGTGTAGATGCCACTACACCAGATGCGTGTATCGATGTTCCTGGAACTTCTACCGAGGACTCATTTGGCTGTCCTGACCGAGATGGAGATGGTTGGTCGAATGATGTCGACGCCTTCCTCCATGATCCAACTCAGTGGTCTGATGCCGACTTCGACGGCTACGGCGACAATCCAGAAGGAAATACCCCTGATGCGTGTACTCAAACCAGTGGTACCTCGTCGATGGGTGGATTGTATGGGTGTATCGACAATGACGGGGACATGATGGCGGATGAGGGCGACCCATTCCCGTTTGATGGAACTCAGTGGCACGATGAGGATAGCGATGGATTTGGTGACAACCTATTCGGTTTCAACCCTGACTTTTGTCAAGATGAGTTCGGAATGAGCTACATCGATATGCACGGTTGTCCTGACCAAGATAGTGATGGATACAGCGACGCAGGCGATGCCTTCCCCGCTGACCCTACTGAATTCCGCGATACCGACTTCGATGGAGTTGGAGACAATAGCGACTTATTCCCCTTCAACCCGGACCAACAGGCCGATAGTGATGGTGACCAGTTCGGTGACAATATCAACGGATTTCAAGGCGATGCCTTCCCCGATGATCCCACTCAATGGAAAGATGTCGATGGTGACCTCTGTGGCGACAATCCGAACGGCAATTCCAGTGACATGTTCCCGCTCGATATCACTCAGTGTGTGGACGCTGATGGTGATGGCCATGGCGACAATCCAACGGGCAATCTTGCTGACCATTTCCCTGATGATGCAAGTTATTGGGCTGATGAAGATGGAGACGGTATCCCAGATGAGTTGGACGATGACCGCGACAACGACGGCCTGATTGATTCTGAGGATGCATTCCCCGACAATCCGTTGTGGAAGTATGATACCGATGGCGACACCATTGCTGACTTGGTGGATACCGATGATGATGGAGATGGGTTCACCGATAGCGCGGAACGGGATGCTGGAACCAACCCCTTGAGTGCAGCAAGTCACCCGATTGAAGGCATCACATTATTCGGCATCGAGTTCGGTGTCTGGGATATCATCGGTATTCTAGGCGGGGGCCCTCTCGCCATCTGGCTTGGCTTCGGGTTAATCACCCGCAACGCGCGAGCGGATAGATACCATGATGAGATGAAGGAAACAATGTCGCAAAGTGAATTGGAAGAGGTCGCCAAACGATACGAGAGGGACTTGATGTTGCGCTTGATTGGTCCACATCAAGGACTCAGACTTGAGCGAATCCGTGCTGAGCGCGACGACGCAATAGAGCAGGCGTTAGACGACTTAGCGTAGAATTACCCTTGATCGTCGCGTTTCAAAGGGCCCCCTCTAGTTCAGGCCAACAAGCGTCCAAACACTCCTGACTAGAGGATTGGTTGGCGGCTCAGCCAATCGAGTTCGGAGAGGTAGAGTTGGCGGATGTCGTCGAGGCCGAGCACAAGCATGGCAAGTCTCTCCAGACCCATTCCCCAGGCGCATACCGGCCACTTGCATCCGAGCGGTTCGGTGACCTCGGGACGGAAGATGCCTGAGCCTCCCAGTTCCAGCCATTCACCGCGCCACTTGACCTCGACCTCCATGCTCGGTTCGGTGTACGGGAAGTAGGCGGGGCGGACTCGGACCTCGGGATAGCCCATCTTCTCGTAGAACGTCTTGAGGGTGGTCACCAGCATCGGCAGGCTCGCCTCGGGCTCCATGATGATGCCCTCGATCTGGTGGAACTCAGGCAGGTGGGTGCGGTCTATGCTCTCTTTGCGAAAGACCCGTCCGATTCCGAACACGCGGCAAGGTTCGTTTGGTTTGTCAGCGAGGTAGCGAATCGTGTTCACCGTGGTGTGCGTGCGCAGCAGCCCCTTGCCCGCGGTCTCCTCAGAGAACCCTGAACCCCAACCGGTGCTTCCGGTACCCCCACCGCTCTCGTGCACATCCGCCCACTGTGCAACGCGCTCTGCTGCCAGTTCGATCGACTCCGGCTCATCGAGGTAGAACGTGTCCTGCATCTCACGCGCAGGGTGGTCCTGAGGGATGAACAGGGCGTCCATGTTCCAACCTGCGCTCTGGACGAAGTCGCCGTCGATCTCCGAGAAGCCCATCTCGAGGAAGATGGCGCGGATGCGCTCGATGAGCGCCTGCATCGGGTGTGCGCGACCTCCTACTGGCGTCGGTGCTGGGAGATCGACGTCGTACGGCTTGAAGTCGGCTGTGCGCCACTCCTCACCTTGCAGCAGGTCGGGTGTGATCTCCGCCACGTGCAGGATCTCTTCGAGTTCTTCGTCGTCGATGGCTATGCCGCGGGCGGTCAGCCTCCAGGTGCGCGCCACGCGCTCTTCACTGTCCACTAGCCCCTTCCGGCCGCGAAAGTGGTCTAGCAGGCCGCCGTCCAGGTCCGCTTCGGCGATGGATCCCGCTTCGAGTGCGGAGATGAACTCGGTGCGCATCTCGATGGTCGCTTCGATGGCGGCGGTGTTGCCTGGCACGGAGAAACTGCCGTTCACGAGGGGGACGCCGACATCCTTGAGCAGTCCGACGGAGATGCCGGCCTCCTGTTTCGAGGCAGCCTCGCTCGCCTGCAGGTCTCTCATGCCGCGCGACCCCTCATCCCGTGCGCTCAACCATTCCCAGACGCGCGCTTCGAGCAGTCCTGATTCGGCCGCAGCCTCTCCTTCGGGTCCGAGTGACCATAGGTTTGTACGCTGCTCTGAGATGACGACCATTCCAGCCTCATCCAAACCTCCTCCCGCGCCGGCGACGTGCGCTTGGTCGGACCAGTCGGTGGCTTCGAGGATGGCGTCGAGGTCCCAGGTTCTCTCAGGGTCGGCGCGCATCGCCCTGAGCATCCGCTTGGCGTTATTCGTCAGCTCCATTGCCCAACCTCGTAGTCGGCGACCTGCTCAGGTCACTTGACGCTTGCCCGCTAGGAGAGGGGTTGTGCCCCCATCTCATTCCTCTTCGGAATGGTTCCACAGTTCGATATCACAACCGGGGCAGGTGAACGTACTCGGTCTGCTGCCATCGTTCCAGGTGAGTTCGCCGCAACTTCCGCAGAGCACGCTGGTGCGAATCGGCTCGTCGAGCGTGGTGTCGACGCGATACATCACCTGACCACCTTTGGATTCCGGGAGCACCGATTCATCCGGAGTCCAGTCGCGGATGTCCTCTTCGGTCACTTTGGCCTCCGGGTTCGAGGTGGTGAGCGCCAGCAGGAACATCAGGGCGCCACCGATGGCCATAGGAGCCCCGATGGTGATACTCAACGCATCGCCGCCACCCATGATCATGCCAGAGGAGATGATGATGCAGACCCACGCGGCGATGAACAGGTTCGAGCGCAGATGGCTGGCCATGCTGGGTCCTCGTCAACCGGTCACGGCTCGCCATGCGTTGATGAGTACTTCCGCAGCCCGTTCGACCTCGTCGTCGGGGATGGAGCAGAGTCCGACCCTCACGCCACCGCTCATCGGGATGACATACAGGAAGTCCTCTGCGGCACGTTCGGCCACCTCCTGCGCCAGATCGCACGGAAGGTAGGCGAAGTATCCGTCATCCGACGGCAAGAGTGGCATCCCGCTCGACAGAACTGCTTCGTTGAAGGCGCGCCGTCGCTTGTGCAGCATCTCCAACAGGCGGTCGCGCTCGGCAGCCCAGGCAGCCGCCTTGTCCTCGTCGCGGTGAATTGCGAGCAGTGTGGCTTGGGGAAGGCGAGGCGCGAGCGACCACGTGCCGCGTCCGGTGACCGTACAGACTTCGGCCACGCGGTTGACGTAGTCCTCGGAGGGGTGCAGGAAGACGATTGCGCCGCAGCGCATCCCGTAGATGGTGTGTGACTTGGAGGCAGAGAAAGCCCAGCAGATGAGCAGGTTCTCCGGCCATTCCACCCAGGCGAACTTGGAACAGATGGTCTCTGACCAGCCGTACGGCTCCTCGGCATAGACGGCGTACGCGGTATCGAGCAGCAGCGTCACCCCCTTTTCGGGATGTGCTCTGGCACAGCCGATGAACGCGTCAAGGACGAGTTCGCGGCCTGCTTGGTCGAGGGAGAGCCCAGTCGGATTGTGCGCCGGATCGTTGAGCCAAGCGAGCACCCGTGGATTGTCTGAGGCGATGCTCTCCAACTCTTCTTCGAGCGCGGGCAGGTCGACCTTCGGGTGGTTGGTGACCTCTTCAGGTATGATCGGCCAGTGTGCCACCTTCAATCCGCACTCTTGAGCGAGCCTATCGTACGGGGACCAGTGGAGCGAGCGCAGCAGGATGGTATCGCCGACGGCGAGAGCGGTGCGCGCTGACAGGTAGAGCGCACCGGTGCCTCCGGGTGTGGCGACCGCGGATGTGTGCAGTCCCAGTTCGTGCAGCCCGGCGAGGCGTGGGCCGATGGCGAGTTCCGGAGCGAGTTCGATGAATTCGGGCAGCCCGGCTAGCGGCGCATAAGAGGAGATGTCGACGTCCTCCTGGGCTCTGAGGGTCTCGCTCACCACAGAGTTGACTGCCAGACTGCCGTCGTTCTCCAGCAGACTGCCGACGGTGCCGTTGATTGCTGGCTCTCCCAGCGCCTTCGCTTGCTGGTAGCGAGCGTACCATGCGAAGATGTTGTCTCGCCCGCTCTTTGCCCTGCTCTCCTTAGGGAGGAAGGTGTTCTCAAGTTGCTCGACGTCCACGACCGCTACCTCACGACGCCAGCAGTCGACGTCGACCCGGCATGGACGCAGTAGGTAATCAATACCTTCGGAGGACACCGCAGGAGAGGTCCGATTAGACGCAGGAACCGTTATTCATTCTCACGGCCTCTTCAAGGCCGTGCCAGCGGAGCGTGCGCGAGGGCTGCCCTTGCTGTTGACGGCGTTGATGCTAGGAATGAGCATGGCACCCTTCGCGCTGACCTCGCCCGGCGAGCCGGTTGACCTTGAGGCGGTCGCCGCGCCGCGGCTGACTCCAGTGAACACCACCACGAACATCCTGATCACCAGTTACCCGAACGGTGTGTCGAACACGCTGAAACTCGAGGTGCCGGACGGCGAAGCGGTGACCGACGTCAGCCTGAGGATGACTCCGAAAATCCTGCCACAGGGCACGGGACATTCGTTCAGCACAACAGCAGACTTCAATCAGACAGATGCGATTGCCGAAGCGGTCGACTACAACGGCAGCGGCCTCTCCGTATCAGCAATCGACGAGTACTGGTCCTTCGAGCAGTCGAGCGGTCTTCCCTCTGGGTGGACCACGACGAACACCAACTTCGGGCTGATCAACACGATGTCCTGTGGCACCAATGGCACCAGCAGCCGCTCGCTGACCATCAGGCATGGCACTGTGTCAGTGACTTCGAACACGATTGACCTCGGAAGCCTGTCTCAGGGGGTCATGGCATTCTGGATGCGGGAAGGGCAGTCGGGGTGCGGTGAGGATCCGGACTCTTCGGAGCACATGTATGTCGAATACAAGCGTTCGAGCGGCAGTTGGGGGCAGATCACCTACTTCAACGCCGGGCTCGGCTATCCTTACTACACACCGCGGAACGTGCAGTTCAACCTCCCCTCCGACGCCTTCCACTCCAACTTCCAGTTCCGCTTCCGTATGCCTCTCGGCTCTGGAACCTGCTGTGACTGGTGGTTCGTGGATGACGTGCGCCTGACCAAACCCGGGGGTTCGGGAAACTGGACCACTCCTGCCTTCGGTGCCAACGCCACTCGCCCGAACTTCCGCACGACTCCCGGACCGTATGGCGTCATCAGCCTCGACTGGGACGCACCAGCGAACGCAGTTTCCTGGTCTGTGCTGGACGGTTCGACGAAGACCCCGCTGCACGGCTTCGATGGCAGGACGGATACGTGGGCGGACCTAGGAGCGATAGATTGGGTGAAACACCCGTCGATCAGGGTGAAGGTCCGTTTGGCGGCGGCTGGGACTGGTTCGAGTACACGGGTGAACAGCGTGCACATCCAAGGTGTGTTGGCGGACTCGTTCGACCGTAATCCATACAGTCACGGCTGGACGAACAATGGCCTGTCATGGGATGGCGACAGTCTGTCAGGCAGCGGCAACGCCACATCTCCCGAATATCATTCCAGACGACCCATCAGTCGCATCGCGGCGAACATCCAAGCCACTGGTTCGGGACAGTTGTACGGGTCGTTCGATGGAGGTGCGTGGATTACTTTGGCCAACACCGGCACCACCGTGATTCCTGAACACGCGCACACCGCTCGCTTCACTTGGGCGGCAACCACTGCTTCCACCGACCTTACTCAGTTCACGGTCGACTTGGAGGGTGGCGGGCTACCGTTGCATCCGCAGATTGATTTGGCGCTCGACGGACGTCAGGAATGGGGGCTGCTGAATGACTCGATCGGACCGTGGGGCTGGCAGGACCGATTGGCCACGGGCTCGGTGTCCAAGGACCTGACATGGTCGGCACCGGGACCCCAGATAGAGGACCTCTGGCTTTCGAAGCACAGCGATGGGACGCTGACATTCGATGTCAGTCCACACAGAAACAGCGGAGTAGACGACCTCGTGGTCGAACTGTTGGTGTCGGGTAACACGGTCTTGAGCCGTTCGCTAGGGAGTCCGACGGCATCGCAGACGATCACCATGACCATGGGGGAGAAGGCGAATCTGGCGGCTGAACTGGCCAGCGCGACCCCAGTGTGGCGACAAGGGGACATCCAGTTTGTCAACGCTGAGATACATATCACTGCCAGCAATGGAGGAGTGCGTCTTGGCGGAATCGCCGCGCCGTACCATCCGACCGTCGAACTCGACTTCTATTCAGACGACGACTTCGTGCTGGCAGTCAACGACGCGCTGCCATACTCCATGCTCAGCGGAAACAAGCGCATCGTTCCCCTGCCAATCACATGGGAGCTGCCTGCAGCGATGGAGGTGACGATCACGAAATTGGATTCATCAGCCGGTTGGAGCATCGATGCGCTCGGAATCACCAACGCCAGCAACACGCTGGTCCCTTCGTGGCAATGGATTGAGATTTCGACTCAGCAGATGCTGACGCAGGGCACCCCGTCGAGCATCCAGTACGATTTCATCGGCGAGCAGGCGAGCATCAGGCTGGAGGCTCCGGTGAGCGGCGGGGCTCCGGTGATGAGCGGGGATGTCGATCTCATCGAACTGCACCCCTCGAATCCCTCGACTGTTGTCTGGAACGGGAGCAGCGTCAGCACAGTGCTGCGCTTCCGTACGGACGCGGTGTGGGATGATGAGGAGATAGTACACCTCTACGTGCGCGGTGTCGGCGCCGACGGATTGCGCACGATACCGGCGATACATGTGTTCGGCGTAGGGCCAGAGTTGGGTATCGAGAATGATGTTCTCATCCGCGAGTGGCGCATGCTGAACGACCAGGGTGCTGAGATTCCAGAAGACGCCTCCTACCTCAAGGCGGATTCGGATGTGACGGTTCAGGTCGACCTCGGATTCGAGGACACCGACGAAGCGTATGGGCCGCGAACGGGGGGGGTGAGAGTCACCCTGTTGCAAGACGGAAACACCCTCGATGACACCACCGTTCTCTCCTCCGGTAGAGCCACCTTCTCCATTCGCACACCTGAGGTGGTCGGGATGATCGAGTACGAGGTGAACATCATGCCGTTGTACGGTGGTGACGATGTCACATCGATAATGCTGAATCGCTCTTTCGAAATCGACTCTCTCGCTCCACAGATGGTCAACCAGAGCGTCGCTAGACACGACCACTTGGAGCCGTCGATGACCCAGACGCTCACCTTCGATGTGTTTGACCACCCCGTACTTCCTGAACATCTCAACCTGATGCTCTGGCAGGAATGGGCCGACGATGCGAACTACGACGGAATACCAGATGCTGGCGAGTTCCAATCCTCTCCATTGATTCCACCAGATAACCGCACTCAGCAACAGGGGAACTATTCCTTCACCTTCGACGACACCTATGGTGTCGAAGGTGACATCGTAGCCGGTTATGTCACCGGTGCGGATGCAGCGGGTAACCTGATCACCGATGCGGGCAGCGCACAGGTCGACGACCAGCTGTTCACCTACCAACTGATGGCTGATGGGGCGCCTGAGATACCTCTGTTCGGGGCGTCGTGGGATTCAGAGGGTCGTGAATGGCTGCATCCGACCACCAACTACACGCTGACGATCCCGTTCCACGAACCGAACGGACATTCCGACATCACCGAGGCCATCCTGCAACTCGCCAGCAATTCCGCTCTCGACCTCCTTGAGATCACTTGGCAAGGTGGAAGTTGCGTGGAGACGAGCGAACACCTGACGGTGATCGACTGCGGCATCCGCGCCTCAGAGGGGGACCTGACGCCGTTCACCTCAGACCTGGAGTTGTACGTGGAGATCCGGATGGGGTGGGGCCTGCCGATGGAGAACGACCTGCGCCGCGAACCCTCCCTCGCAATCATCGATCGGGCCGGACAAGGAGACTGGTTGACGCTGCCGGAATTGCGCTGGCGATTTTCGGCAGATCTACGCATAGATCCTGACTCGCTCTTGCTGGAACTGGACGAGGGTACCACCTCGCATGACGGTGGCTGGGTCGCGCCGGGGAGCGACATCCACGTCTCGGGGAAGATTAGTTTCGTACCGACCGGCGATGTCCCCACGGAGCGCATCAAGGTCGAGGTGCTGCTCGACGACGAGCACAAGGTGGTCCGCGCTGACAACGGGCGGTGGTCTGCTGACCTGCGCGCCCCGCTCACCGGCGGTCCACCCTTCCCACTGACAGTCGGATTGACCGACCTGCCCCCTCAAGCGCGCGACTTGACCGACCCCGGCCTCACGGAGTTCCAGATCATCGTCGATGATACGCCGCCCGAGCCGGTGGAACTCACAGGTCCGCGCCTGGACACCGCAATCCCGGTTTCATCACTGCAATCGCTCACGGTGGAGCTGAAGGTGAATGAGCAGGAGCAACTGGACATCGACAGTGTGCGGCTGAACTGGCGGGTGACTGTGGGTTCGAATCCAGAGGGTGAGGAGGTGAACAGCGGTGCGGAGACGATGACGCTGCCAGCGCACAACGCCGCCGGTGGGGAAATTCCGTTGAGGGCTACGTTCGACCTCAATTCGAAGATACCGGGAACAAGGCTCGTGGAGCCGTTGGCGTTGCACATCTGGGTCACTGGGGCGGATATGGTGGGCCATGCCATGGTGTCGGACATCCAGTTCAATTCACCCTCCAAACCGTTCGCGTCGTGGTCCATCCAGCAGTTGCATTCGGAGATGGTGTTGGGTGAGGACGATCTCATCTACTCGCACAAGGGCGAGATCGATATCGGTGACGAGGTGCTGCTCACGGTACGGATGCTCAACGAAGGAGAGATCTACGGATTCGCCAACGTGACACTCACTGAGATTCATTCAGATGGCTCCACCCGCACACTCACGACAATTCCTGAACTCATCCAGGCCGCCCCTGGTGAGGTGGGGAGCATGCAGTTCGGCTGGACCCCCGACAGACTCGGCCATGTGTGGGTCGTGGTATCTGTAGATGGTGAGCAGACGGTCACCGGTGACAGCATACACGTTGTGGATCCAGGGGATGCCGACGGTGTTCTTGGCCAGTTGGAGGAGAGGGGCATCACACAGCAATGGCTGATGGTACTGGCGGTGATGATGGTGTTGCTCTTGGGCATCGTGTTCGTGGCCATACGCTCGAAAGGAGCAGTTCACAGCGAAGAGGGTGATCTCACCGGAGAGGTCGAGGCGCAGATG
>CALCOR010000059.1 GCA_937897085.1 uncultured euryarchaeote
ATCTTACCGGTAATGCACCGACGATCACCAAGACATTCCCGACTATCTACGACTATCCGCCGCTCGGTCCTCATCGTCTCTCCAAGGTCTACTTCTACCTCGTCTATCCCCAACAGGACGACTTCATTGGCAACGCACCCAACGAACTCAACCTGTATGCCTACAACGAGACCGACGAGGATGTGCGCAACTCCTCGGCGATTACCAACGAACAGCGCGGCAGCAGTTACTACAGCGATTGCCCGTCTGAAAAATACTGCTTGCTGATGCAATCCAGTTCGGGAGACTTCCGCCAGTATTACGACGGAACCTGGACGATTGACATCGTCAACGAAGAGCAGCATGACACCGAGATTGATGAGTTCCGCATCGAACTTGTCTACAAGTGATGTTCATTCGGGGTTCAGTGCAACGAATCAGCCATCTTCGCCCTCGCGGGTACGGGCATGAGGTTGAAATAGGGGAGGGGGGTCGGCGAGTTGCTCGTAGGAGTGAGAATGCCATGGGTTCGCAATGGGAAGACAAGAGCAAGTCGCATCTGAACATCGTGTTCATCGGACACGTCGATCACGGAAAGTCAACGACTGTAGGGCGGTTGCTGCTGGACAGCGGCCACATCGAACAGCACGTCATCGACGGATTCGAGAAGGAAGCGGTCGAGCGTGGCAAGGCTGGATTCGGATTCGCGTACGTGATGGACAACCTCAAGGAAGAGCGTGATCGCGGTATCACCATCGATGTCGCTCACAAGGAATTCTTCACGCCCAACTTCTACTGGACAGTCATCGACGCGCCCGGTCACCGAGATTTCGTCAAGAACATGATCACCGGGACCAGTCAGGCTGACGCCGCGGTGCTGTGCGTGGCAGCCAACGATTCGGTGCAACCGCAGACCAAGGAGCACACCTTCCTCGCTCGCGTGCTGGGGGTTAAGGAACTCATCATCAACGTCAACAAGATGGACATCCCCGGTGTCGACTGGAACCAGGACCGCTTCAACACGGTCGTCAAGGAGACCGGCGACCTGCTCAGGATGGCTGGATTCAACCCTGACGATTGCTCGTTCATCCCGTGCAGTGCGCTCGCAGGTGGCAACGTGTTCAACCGCAGCGAAGACTCGAGTTGGTACGACGGTCCGACCCTGTTCGAGGCGATTGACGCCGTGTCGATG
>CALCOR010000060.1 GCA_937897085.1 uncultured euryarchaeote
GTCGGCCTACCGGTGACGGTTGGAGGGGCTGAAGATGAGCAACACCCGAGTCGCAATCAATGGATACGGTACCATCGGCAAGCGGGTCGCTGACGCTGTGGACGCACAGGACGACATGGAGATCGTCGGTGTGACCAAGACAGGTCCGAGCTTCGGCTGCGATCTCGCTGTGAAGAAAGGGTTCCCACTCTACTGCACCTCGGATGACCCTGAGCGCATCGCATCCTTCGCCGCTGGCGGCTACGAGTGCGCGGGCGGCCTGTCCGACCTGCTCGCAAGCTCGGACATAGTCGTCGACTGCTCACCCGGCAAGCATGGCGAGGAGAATCTCGCAACGTACCGAACTGTCGGAATCAAGGCAATCTTCCAAGGTGGCGAGAAGCACGCGCTTACCGGGCTCTCGTACACATCCTCGGCCAACCACGCGGCGAACCTCAATGCCGATGCCACCCGCGTAGTATCGTGCAACACCACTGGGCTGTCGCGCACGCTGGTCCCGCTTCACGACCACTGCGGCTCGCTGAAGGTGGAGTGCACGATGATTCGTCGTGCTGCCGACCCAGGTGATTCCAAGAAGGGGCCGATCAATGCGATCAAGCCGGTGCTGAAGGTGCCGAGTCATCACGGCCCGGACGTGAAGACGGTCAAGCCGGAGATCGAGATCAACTCTCTCGCAGTGGCTGTGCCGACCACCATCATGCATGTGCACGCCATCATTGCCGATCTCCCGGAAGGGCATGGCCTCTCCACCGAGAGTGTCATCGACCTCTGGAAAGCGCAACCGCGTGTGATTGTGATGGCCGGAGAGGCGAACCGCCTGACCACCACCGCAGAGGTGATGGAGATGGCGCGCGACATCGGGCGCAAATGGGGTGACCTGCACGAGATCTTCGTCTGGGAGGACGGGGTGAGCCTACAGGGCGACCGGCTCTACTACTTCCAGGCGATTCACCAGGAGAGCGACGTCATTCCCGAGAACGTCGACGCCATTCGGGCGTTGATGGGAACCGAGACGGATTGGCGCGCTTCCGTCGCCAGAACCGATGCAGCCATCTCACACTACTACAACCTCTGAGAGCGATGATATTGGGACGCTCTACGAGCGTCAAGCATCAAAAGGGAAGCGCGGGTCGAGCAGCGCATGAGTAGAGCATCTCTGTCGCCTCTACTCGTCCTGCTGTTGCTCATGGCCTCGTGGACCGCTGCATTCACTTCAGTCGATACCGAGGCCGTTCAACTTCCTCATGATGAATCAGCGGATTGGACAGCATCTGAAGCGGCGCAGCACTGGTTCGCAACGGAACCTGTGCGAATGCTCGAGACGGGAATCACCCCCAGCAGCGGCACTGTCTCCACCGTGATGGGAGAGTTCGATCCCCTCGCCGTGGAAGTTCCCGAACCTCCTCTGCCATTCCGTGATTCACTGGATGTCGAAGCCACCCGCCTGCTCATCGTCCAACTGGTCGAGCACGACCACGCCACCATCGAGGAGTTGTGCTTGATGTATGGGATGTCCGACCTCGATCATATTCCTGACTCAGCCTATCTCATTCGACTGCCTGACGATCCCGCTGCGGCTTCCGCCGCTGTCGAGGCGATCGACGACGATGCACGCATCCGCTGGTGGGGGGTGCAGCACCCGGGATGGAGATTGCAGCCCGCCCTCCTTGAAGCGAGCATCGCCGCCCTCGCAGGTGAACCGGTTCCCCCCCTTGATGTCGACCTCACCATCGCCAGCGATGTCGGGGAAGCCGGTGTTCCCGCACTGATCGCTGACCTCGAACTCACCTCTGCCGAGATGGTTCGCTGTGATGCTTGGCTCTGCCAGGTGCGCGGCATCGACGCGGCATGGCTTCCGGTGTTGGCGCGGGATGGCCGCATCCTGTTCACCGAAGCGCACTCACCAATCGGCATCTCGAACAACTACGCTCGCAACTTGGCGCGCATCGACGCCGTGTACAACAACTGGAACGGTGGACTCGATGGCACCGGCGAGGTGGTCGGTATCTCGGATACCGGGCTCGACGCCGATCATGGGGACTTCACCAACAGGGTGCGGGCGATCTACAACAACTTCGGACCGGACAACTCGGCGGCCGACAGCAACAGCGGGCACGGCACGCACATCTCCGGGACGTTGCTAGGTGATGGCAGTGGGGATTCATCCACTCTTGGCATGGCTCCGGAGACGACCTTCCACTTCTACCAACTCGAGCACGACCAGTCGGGACAGATGGCGCGCTACGGCTCGCTCTACAGCATGTTCCTCCATTCGTTCCAGCAGTCAGCAAACGTACAGAGCAACTCGTGGGGAGCGCAGAGTTCCGGTGGCCAGTACACTTCGGACAGCCGTTCGGCGGATTCGTTCATGGATGACTACAGCACGATGCTGGTGCTGTTCGCCGGCGGCAACGAGGGAGCACAGGGCTCTTCGTCGGTCTCCCCTCCGTCAACGGCGAAGAACGTCATCTCTGTGGGCGCCTCGACCACCGGTAGGCCGGGCACGGCTTCAGCAGGTCAGGTGGCTTCCTTCTCGAGCCAGGGAAGCACTCTAGACGGCCGTATCAAACCGGACATCGTCGCCCCCGGTGTCCAGATATGCTCCGCTCGCGCTGACGAGGCGCAGTACCCAGCGGGCCCATCCTGCTCCAGCGCGCGACACTCGAGCAACAATCCGAAGTACATGTCCGCGGATGGTTCGTCAGCATCGACCCCCGTCGTCGCCGGCGCCTCGGCGCTCGTGCGCCAGTTCCTGCGCGAAGAGAAATCGATCAACTCGGCGCGCAGCGACTTGGTCAAGGCGATTCTCATCAACGGGGCGCTGGACCTGGGCAGCGCCGATATCCCCAACCAGTACGAGGGCTGGGGTCAGGTCGACCTGGAGCGAAGCATCTACCCGCACAGCGGCATTCTGGCACTGAACACATTCTTCGATTACAACCAGACACTGTATCCAGGTTATTCCTATCTCTACACATACGACCTTGACGGCTCCTACGGGGTCAGCATCACCCTCGTTTGGAACGACCGTGAAGGTTCGGCCTCAGCCTCTCAATCAAGCTCACGCCTGGTCACCGACCTCGACCTCATGGTGACCGCGCCGGATGGAACAGTGTACCGTGGGAACAGTTTCCTCAACGGCTTCTCAACCACCGGGGGCAGTTCGGACACCCTGAACAACGTTGAGCGTGTTAAACTGGGAAGCACCCAGTCGGGCAACTGGAGCATACAGGTGAGCAATTCTGGGGGCAACCAGCAGGGTTTCGCCATTGTCATCACCGGCATGGGAGCGGAGAACCAGGTGAGCGACCTCACGGTCATGTCGTCCAGTCTCTGGTGCAGCGTCACGGAGCCTCTGGAAGGTGACTTGCTGCTCATCGGGGGGACGTGGGTGAACCAAGCACCCGCCACCACATCATCGTACAGGGTAACGGTCGAGGATTTGACTCAGGGGTTGCTGCTGCGCAACGAGACCCGCGGCCCGCTCGCCGGCGGATCATCAGACTCGATTGTGTTCACGCACACCTTCGGCACTACAGGAATCCACCATCTGCAACTGACCTTGGATGTTGATGACGATGTACCCGAGCCGAACGACCAGTTCAGCGGCACGAACAACAACGTCTACTCCATCTACCTCAACGTCAGCGCAATCGGCGTCCGCTTGACCCCCTATCTGGAGAATGGTCAACTTCCCTCTGGGGATGCTGAGATCATCCAGGCTTCCTCGCGAGTTCTCGACCCCACTCTGGGTGATTCAGTCAACTTCCAGATGCTGCTCTCCAACGAGGGGACGAGCACTGAGGACATCGACCTGCGCGTGTCGACGGTGCAGTACCTCCGTTCTGATGGCATCTACGATGCACCTGAGGATGAATGGCTACGCTTCCTCTCTCTGGATCCGTTCTATCTACTCGACCCGTTGGGGGGTGCGAATGACAGCATCGTGCTGACGATCACTCTGCGCGATGAGTCCGCCGATCTCGATGCCACCCCCTACCCGCGGTTCCCGCTGCCGGGGACGTACATCGTCGACGTGAGCGCGTGGTATCGCTCGAACCCTGTGGTGCAGCATACGGTGCGTTTGACTGTCGTGGTCGATCGCGTCGAGATGATCTACACCGTGCTCGCTGGCACATCTGGACTCGGTGCCAGTCCAGGACACGGAGCCATCTTCTCTCTCTCGGTGCTCAACCTCGGTAATGGCCCATCGGTCTACAACATCACATGCGAGACCCCTAATCGCTGGTCTGTAGAACTGGGTGATGGCAACTCGTCCTCGATCACGCTGGAGCCATTGGCGCGTCTCCAGTTCCTACCGGTCACCGTGCGCGTGAACGTGCCACCGGTGGTCAACGGTCTGCCGGCGGCTGGAACGAAGGAATCGATATCCTGTACGACGACGCATACAGGTTCCAGCGCAATGTCGACGGTCGAAACGACTGAGATCGAAGTGTTCGTCAGTCAGGAGTTCACCGTTGACCTTTACTCATCTACCGGGGTGCCCGTCGGCGTGTGGGGCAACGCTCTGGACGAGGCGGTGATCGATGGGCAACGCCTCAACCTCACGCTCGATATCGTCAACAAAGGCAACGTCCCGCTGGAACTCGATGTCACCGTCACGCCCGAACAGACCACGTGGCCGCTCGGATTGTTCTGCGGAGCACAAGAGGACTCACGCTCTCTTGAGATCACCATCGCGCCGGGAGCGGGTGCCTACTGTCGCATCGAGGTACAGGTTCCACAGGTGGTCGCGGATGGGGCGCAGAATGAGGTGATTGTGAGGACTCAGTTGAGCGCGGGCGAGTTCATCCAGAATCGGACGACGCTGGTGGTTGAGGAGAGGCCTGACCTTGAGTTGTCAGCACCTGAATCCGGTTTGGTGTCGGTGACGCTCGGCTCGTTGTCAACCACTTCCTTCACTGTGGAGAACACTGGCAATACGGCTCTCACGCTCGCATGGGAGACGGGTAGCGTCCCTGAAGGATGGAGTGTCGGATTCCACCAACTTCCACCAGGCGACCTAGGCATGCATCGACAGGAGTACGTGATTGTGAGCGTCGTGCTGCCTTCGGGGACCTCGGCCGGGATTCAGTCAGCGAACATTCCGGTGATAGTCACTGGGACGACACCGGGCGGAGACGATGTCGTTCGCTCGGCGCAGGTCGGCGTTGAAGTGCTTCCGACAGCATGGGTGAACCTGAGCACGGATCGTCACGAGTTCGAACGAATCGTCCCTGAAGAGGCGCAGCAGGGCAACCTGACGGTCAGTAACCAAGGTAACGTCCCCTGCCGCGTTGACCTCAGTGTGGTCGCTCCAGAGGGTTGGGTCGTCGACCTCTCTCAGTCGATGTTCCAAGTGCTGCAACCGGGTGAGAGCAGCATCGTGCCATTCACGGTGACTGTTGAGCGCGGCGCGGACAGTGGCCCTCTCGAACTGACGATCAATGCCACCGTCACCGCCGCTGCAGGCATACCGACTATCGATTCCAGTCTGGTCCTGTCATCCTCATCGTCCGAACTGGCGCAAGATGGCGGTCTGTTCACCTACCTGGATGACGCCGGTGTTCCTTCGTGGGCCATCGGATTGGTGGCGTTCCTGTTGATGTTATTCCTGCTTGGCGGCTTCATGATGCTGCGCCGCTCTTCAGGAGAGTTGGACCCCGGGGAGGAGATCATCTCAGCGGGCATGGGTGGGCTCGGAAGTGTCGAACAGCGCCGCGAGGCTGCGCTCGATACGGGCCTGGCCAAGGAGGATTATGTGTCAGGTTCGGTGAGCTCGGATGAGATTCAAGAGGCGCTTGACGCCGCCAATCCCGTGCCGAAATTGTCTGTTCCCAAGCCGCCGGGGGCACCTCCTCCACCGCCCGGCGCCCCGCCCGGCCTCTGACCGTGCGGGTGTACAAGCCAGCGCGCTATCCTCACCATGCCGCCGCCGCCCTTATGCGAGATGTTCGATTCGCCGCCGCCGATGAGCGCATCGATCGTATTGTTCGGACCGCCTGGAGCGGGCAAGGGAACCCAGGCCACGGCCATCGAGGCGGCCACCGGCAAGCCACAGGTCTCGACGGGTGACATGTTGCGCGCCGCGGTGGCGCAAGGCACCCCACTGGGCATGCAGGCGAAGCAGTGCATGGATGCAGGCCAACTCGTTCCCGATGAGGTCATCATCGGATTGGTTGAGGAGCGACTCGGAGAGCCTGACGCCTCTGAAGGTGTTCTGCTGGACGGCTTCCCGCGCACGATTCCGCAGGCAGAAGCGCTCGCTGACATAGCCCGCATATCGTTGGTCATCTCCATCGAGGTACCTGACGAGGCTATCGTCGAGAGAATCGTCGGTCGACGGATGGATTCCGAAACAGGCGACATCTACCACGTCACCTTCAATCCGGCCCCGCCTGAGGTCGCCGCCCGACTCGTGCAGCGTGAGGATGACAACGAAGAGACCGTGCGCGCCCGTTTGCAAGCCTACCATGAGCAGACAGCACCGCTGGCTGAGTGGTATCGCTCCGCTGGACTCTACGTTGGCATCGATGGTAGCCAGTCGATTGAGGGCGTACGTGCAGATGTGGCAGCCGCTCTCGAGCAGCTCGATTGATTGGAGGTGGACGGATGGCACGTGGAAAGCGAAACCGTCGTGTCCGCGACGCTCGTCAGCGCAAGGAGAGAGCCAGAATGGCCGTTGTGCAACTCACTGAACTGGCCGAGAATCGGTCAGGGAGCTGCGACGCTAGTTTGCGTACCACCGCCTCGCGCGATCTGGTGCGTCTGGGTCGCAGGCACAATCTCACAATCTCACCGAGCATCCGCCCGTGGATCTGTCGGGGATGTTCCGCTCCTCTGAGACCTGGAGTGAGCGCTCGCGTGCGTGTACGTTCCAAGGTACGTCTCGTAACCTGTCTCGGGTGCGGTCGTGTTTCGCGACGTGGCCCCGGTTATCCAGCCCGTGTGGGCCAAGGTAAGGGGGAAGGAGAATGAGTGACATCCCAGACCGGATTCTCCTTCTGGCGTCTGACCCTAGATTGCAGGTTACCATACGTGTCGGTAAGGCCGGCTTGACAGAATCAGTGAGTCAGGAGTTGGAGGCACAACTGGTGCGCAACGAGGTGGTGAAGGCGAAGTTGAACCGCGGCCTGGCTGAGGACTCAGCCGCGCGTGAGCAGCTGTGGCGTCAACTTGAGGAAGAAGCCAGCGCGAGGCTGGTGATGGCGCGTGGCAACGTGGCCGTATTCTGGCGCCGGTGAACCCTTCAACCATGAAATGCCAATAAGCGACTGACATCAGCGCTGGTCGATGTCAGCCATCCCACCCACCTGGTTACAAGGACTTCTGGGAGCACTGATTCTCGCTCTGCTGGTCGCTCTGGGAACCCGCTGGATCCGCTTGCCATACACCATCGCGCTGGTCCTCGTGGGCCTGTTCATCGGTTGGCTGGGCGAGTTGGTAGTAGGCGACCTGCCGTTCGGTGGCGGACTGATGTCCCCCGACCTCATCCTGTTCGTCCTGCTCCCGCCGCTGCTGTTCGAGGGTGCGGCCGGGATGCACATCGATAAGTTGCGTCGGAACTGGCGTCCAATCACTTTGCTCGCCATCCCAGGTGTACTGCTCAACACCACCATCATCGGCCTCATCTGTTGGCGACTGCTGTGGTGGGGTGATGATTTCGGCTTCCTCTATGGGCTGTTGCTCGGAAGCGTACTCGCCGCCACTGACCCGGTCAGTGTGCTGGCTCTGGTGCGCAACCTCGGCGCACCCAAGCGTCTGGCGGTGCTACTCGAGGGGGAATCGCTGTTCAACGACGGAACCGCCGTGGTCATGTTCAACATCATCCTGATCGCCTTGCTCACCAAGATAGCTGGTGGCTCGACCTCCGCTTCGGAACTGCTGACGGGGGCAATCGCCTCGTTCCTGATGGTCGTGACCATCGGGCTGCTCGTCGGCATCGTGCTCGGAGTCGTTGCCAACACGTTGTTGGAGCAGAGTGAGGACCATCTGTTCGAGATCGCGCTCACGGTTGCGCTCGCCTTCGGCGCCTTCCTGTTCGCCGAGATGCTGAGTGGAAGCGGGGTCATCTCAGTCGTCGTCGCCGGCCTGATGGTGGGGAACCAAGGAGTTCCTGAAGGGATGACTCCTACGGCGAGAGTCGGCCTGCATCACTTCTGGGAGGTGGTTGTGTTCCTGATTAACA
>CALCOR010000061.1 GCA_937897085.1 uncultured euryarchaeote
CCCTCGGAGGAGCTCAATCTGTGGGTGGCTGGCGCCGCCTACGGATGGCCCGTCGACTCTCCAGAAAACCCCTCACCTCAAGGGACCCTCGGCCCTGTGGCCACGTTCACCCCCCACTCCTCGATAAATGGCATCGACGTGCGCCCCGAATCTTCATCCCTACCCGGGGGGAACCAAACTGTCTACGTCACGGTGTTCGGTTCATGGAACACCCTGGTCCCCAATGGGGAGCAACTCATACGCATCGATATGGTGCAGGATTCCAACACCTCTCAAGGTTGGCGAGGTGAGGTTACGGTGGTCATAGACGATCTACCCACGGTTCTGCCCTTGCGCTTCCACCCAGACGGTGATCTCTACTTCTGCCAGTACAGTCAGGGAAACCTGCTCAGACTCACATCAGGCTGAGTTCATCGGTACGAGAGGTTGATGGCGTACGACCGTGTGCGCGCCCTCAGGGCTGGTATCGCCAGCGATGTTATGACTGAATAAGGGTCGATGGTCAGAGGCACGAATGAACAACGCGAAAGAGGCTGAAATCATGGCTCACGAATACATCCCACGCGATCCGCGAACTGGCAGGCCACTGGTCACAGGTCGTCGGCGCAGGAGAGTTGTGGACGATGCATATCGTCCAGAGAAAGGTGCCTGGGACTCAATCCCCATCCCGGATGTGCTGCCGCTTGCAACCGGAGCACTGCAGGCGTGCGAGGTGCAGTGGTGCGGCCAGCCGCACCTGATAAGTCGGCCCGATGCCGTGCGTGCGCTACCACGCGTCAGCCGGAATAGTGAGGTCCAGACTCACCAAGCGCTCGTCGCCGCCCTGTCAGACATCAAACCAGAGGTGCGAGTCGCCGGTCTGTCCGTGCTACCATACTGCGCGTTGAACAAAGTGGATGACCTGTTCGAACACCTGCACGAGTTGCTGGATGATGTGGACTCCAGCGTGCGCAAGGCCGCGTCGAACTGTCTGGCCATCGTGGCGCCCGTGTTTCCGTCGGCCACCGAGGAAACTCTCAGGAGGGAGTTGAGAACGTCCGTCAAATACCGTTCGAAGGCGGCCTTCAAGGCGTTGCGAGAGTTGTGTCAGGTATGGCCTGAGGTGGTGGTCGTTCATCTGGACGAACTGCTGCGCGAGGACGATGTCCTGTTGCGCACCGAGGCGAGCAAATTGCTACCGCGTCTCTCCAAGACCCGTTCGGCTGCGGTTTGGGACTTGATTAGCTGGTCGCTGCAGGACGAGGCGGCTTCAGTGCGAGCTCATGCGGCGCGGACGCTGACGACATTGGCTGACAGCGCCCCAAGACTCGCGGCGATCCTGCTCGAGACGGCCCTGTTCGACGAGGACGATGATGTCCGCACACACGCTCTGCGTTCGCTGAACCGCATGGATGTCACCGGATTCCGCATGAAGCGACTCTGTCTCGACGGAGCACGCGACCGTCACAGTGCGATTCGGCGCACCTGCATCCTCATGCTCCCACGCCTGCTGATCGAGTCCGAGGTGCGTGAGCAAGCCAACCAGTTGTTGCTACAGGAGACGGACCCCGAATTGTGTGAATTGCTGAGTGGCATGGTAACTGACCTGCAACTCGAAGGTAGCGAGGAGGAGAAGAACCGCTTCCTCGCTCCCCTTCCAGTCGATGATCAAGCCATGCCGAGGGATGAACTCGGGCAGGGTGAACCACCTAGGTTGCTGGCCGACATCGATGCCGAAGTGGCTGAACGGGAAGGTGATGCACTTCGTCTGGGTGAGGGCCAACGTCATCTTCCGGGGGAGCAACCACCCGAGGGACTGGGTGACCGTCCTGAGCCCGACGAAGTCGACCTTGGACTCGATGTTGATGCTGATCATGACGTTGATGCGGACCCCGATTGGCAGGATGCCATTGAGGCTGCTGACCTTGGGAAACAAAATCAGGATTGGGTCCCCGAAGAAGATGAGGCTGATTGACCCCGTAGGGGTCATGCGGCAGCGTTAAAGAGAGAGGGCAGGTGGCCCGCAGCGCCGAGGTGCATGCTTGAGCGACGAATCGGGTGATTGGAAGGGCGAGCAGTTCGAGCGCCTCTGGCACGGTCGCAATGCCAAGGGCAATAATTCTGTGAAGGCAGCTAAATTCCGGCAGTACATCCGTGAACATGTGCGCCAGAAGATTCCCGACATCAAGTCGGTCAGCCGCAAGCGTCATTCGCGCAAGGAGGGTTCCAGTGGCCACATCGATGAGAGTCGCTACCTGACAAAGGAGTACTGTCGCAAGTACTGGATGGGCGAACTCCAACAGGAGATCCGCGACGCTGAGACCTACTGAACTCCCGCGGTGAACCTGATATGAGCACGAATGCGTTGAGCACGACCCTCTTCAGTGAGTGGGACCTTGAGGACTGCACCCAGCAGGCCATCAATGAGCAGGGATGGGATGCTGCCACGCCCATTCAAGCCGAAACCGTACCCATCGCGCGCAGCGGGCGGGACATCATCGGACAGGCGCGCACCGGTTCAGGCAAGACCGCTGCTTTCGGCATCCCGATGATTGAGAGTTGTTCACCGAGTGGAAAACTGCAGGCGCTTACGCTGGTCCCTACTCGAGAACTTGCGGTACAGGTCACAGAGGAACTGTCCTGGCTGCAGGGCGACAAGGGACTGAAGTTGATCACCGTCTATGGGGGCACCGACCTCGAGAAGCAGGCGAAGAAACTCGACGCTGGTGTCGACATTATCATCGGTACACCAGGGCGTGTCATCGACATGTGCAAGCGTGGACATATCGATCTCTCTAGTCCGCACATCCTCTGTCTCGATGAGGCAGACAGGATGCTCGACATGGGGTTCTTCCCGGATGTTATCTGGGTGCTCGAGCGGATGACCAACCGTAGCCAGACGCTGCTGTTCAGTGCAACCTTCCCACCCGAGGTGCTGGAAGCGGCGCACGAATTCATTCCCGACGCGGAACATGTCCTCTCCGATGAGATGGAACTGGAGATTCCTGAGATCGAGCAGCGCTGGATATCTGTCGGCCGCGCCAACAAGCTATGGGCGCTGGGTCGCATCCTCGCCACGATGGGAGATGATGATCAAGCGCTGGTTTTCTGCAACACCAAGCGCATGGTGGACATGCTCGTCGAGAGACTAGGAAAATTTCGCTTCCACGCCACCGGCCTGCACGGAGACCTGCCACAGAACAGGCGAGAGCGCATCCTGAACTCGTTCCGCGAAGGAAAGGAGCCGGTGGTGGTGGCGACCGACGTTGCCGCCCGCGGGCTCGATGTGGACGGAGTGACCATCGTCGTCAACTACGATCTGCCTTCTGACCCGGAAGTCTACGTCCACCGGATTGGACGGACAGGTCGCATGGGGCGCGAGGGACAGGCGTGGTCGTTCGTAGGTCGAGAAGACCTTGATCAGTTGCAGAAGATCGCAACCACCTGGACGATGCACATCGAAGAATCAGGCCCCCCAGAACTCCCGGAACACCTCGAGCGCGACCCCGTGAAGCGTCAGCAGGATTGGGGGGAATTGTCCAACGTATACGGAATGGTGCGAATCTCACTAGATGTCGGCGTCGACTCATCTGCGTCGAGCCGCGGCCTATCCGACTGGATCGTCAGCGAGGTTCGCCTTCCTGAGATTGCAATCGGCGAGATAGACGTCGGCGATTCGTCGTCCATCGTCGAGGTTCATCGCGATCGGGTCGAGACCGTACTCGACATCCTGTCCAAGCGCAGTTGGCAGGGTTCCGAAGTGAACGCCAAACTAGTAGAGTGAGCCGTCATTCCTCTTCAGAGGACGCATCGGTCGTATCCACTGCCTCGACTTCGAGCCTCACTGTGGCAATTGCGACGAGTGATGCGCCCAGCAGCAGTTGGCGCAGCGCTATTCCCGAGATGTCATCCCATTCGTGCAGTTCCCTGCCACACGCCG
>CALCOR010000062.1 GCA_937897085.1 uncultured euryarchaeote
AATGCTGCAACCGATTAAGCACCATTTCGTGTTGTTCGCCGACTGCCTCCATACTCCTCCATCAGACCAGTCGAACGAATCGGACTCTGCCGCGGCGTCCTCACCAGCCACGTTGTAACCGGCACCCGCCACTGCTGCTACCAGCACAGCCCGTGCAACACTTCCGTCATGCGTGATTTCCACCAGACCGGGATCTAGTTCAACTTCGGCAGATTCTACACCAGCTACCGATTGTAGTGCTTGTGCGACATGCGAGGCACATCCGTCGCATGTCATCCCAGTGACACCCAGTTCGACGACTTCTGCCACGACCCCGGCTCCATCGCCGACGCTATACGCCTTTGCATCCGTTAGGATGCACATTCCCCTTCCACGGCAATTTCAATACGGTCCCTCAGGTCGGCCAGCCTGTATGGCCTCACCAAAGCCTGCGGGGGATCTCAACCCGGTATCCCTCGAAGAAGCGCTGATGACGACATGGAAGCGTGAGCAGACCTTCCAGCAGTCGATTCAGATGCGCCACGACGGTGCTCCATTCATCTTCCTGGAAGGCCCTCCTACGGCTAACGGACTTCCTGGGATTCACCATGTGGCGGCGAGGACGTACAAGGATCTCGTCTGCCGCTGGAAGGCGATGGAGGGTCATTTCGTGGAGCGCAAGGGTGGATGGGACACCCATGGTCTGCCTGTGGAGATCGAGGTGCAGAAGCGGCTCGATCTGTTGAGCAACGAGGCGATTTTGGAATTCGGCATGAAGGAGTTCAACGATGAGTGCAAGAAGAGCGTCTGGACTTACGAGGACGCCTGGCGCAAGATGACCGAGAGGATGGCCTTCTGGGTTGATCTCGACGACCCCTACATCACGCTGCACAACGAGTACATCGAATCCGGTTGGTGGGCGCTCAAGCAGATGTTCGACAAGGGCTTGCTCTACAAGGGTCACAAGGTACTCCCCTTCTGCCCCCAGACTGGCACATCCTACTCCACTCACGAGGTCGCACTCGGATACAAGGAGGTCGAGGAACCGTCGGTCTACCTGAAGTTCAAACTCGTCGATGACGATGCCGCAGTGCTCGCTTGGACCACAACACCGTGGACGCTGCCGGGGAACGTCGGGCTCGCCGTAGGCCCCGAAGTCACCTATGCAAGGATTCGCATCGTCGCCGAGCCCGAAGGATGGGACGGTCGTGGCGGTGCTGCAATCGGAGAGGAACTGATTCTCGCCGAGGACCTGCTCGCTGAGACTCTACGCCACCAGATCGAGATCATCGATACCTTCCCCGGCTCGGAACTGGTCGGCAAGGCGTACCACCCGCTGTTCCCCGACGCGGTCGAGCGCGGCGATTCCGAGGCCGCCTGGACGATTGTTCCCGCCGATTTCGTCACCACGACGGACGGCACGGGAGTCGTGCACACTGCGGTGATGTACGGTGAGGACGACTACATCTTGGGCATGGAGGTTGGATTTCCGGCTCAGCATACCGTTGACATCGATGGACGCTTCATTGCCGGCACACACAATTCACTCGATGGCAGATACGTGAAGGACTGCGATGACGACATCATCGACCTGCTGCACTACGACAACCTGCTCTACCGCGAGCAGATGTACACCCACGACTATCCGCACTGCTGGCGCACTGGCCACCCACTGCTCTACTACGCCATGGACAGCTGGTTCGTGCGCATGACCGCCGTGAAGGAGAAGTTGCTCGAGTTCAACGACCAGGTGGAATGGGCACCTGAATGGGTTGGCGAGGGACGGTTCGGTGAGTGGCTGCGGAACGTCAAGGACTGGGCCATCTCACGTGAGCGCTTCTGGGGAACTCCGCTTCCCGTGTGGATCTGCGAAGAGTGCGGGCACCAGCATTGCGCCGGCAGCAGACAGGACATGCTCGATACAGCCATCGACGCGGCTGTTGTTCCCGAGGACCTGCATCGACCGTTCGTCGACGATGTCCGGCTCCACTGCCAGACGGATGGCTGCTCGGGCGAGATGGTACGCGAGCCGTTCGTGCTCGATTGCTGGTACGACTCCGGCTGTGCCTTCTTCGCCCAGTGGCACCACCCGTTCGCGGGGACGGAGAAACTGGATGCCAACTTCCCCATCGACTACATCTGTGAGGGAGTCGATCAGACCCGAGGCTGGTTCTACACGCTGCTCGCCGTGAGTACGACTGCGTTCGATTCGCTGTGCTACAAGCGCTGTCTGAGCCTAGGGCTCATCCTAGACAAGCAGGGCAAGAAGATGTCCAAGTCGAAGGACAATGCGATTGACCCATGGGACCACTTCAATCGCGAAGGGGCTGACGCAACCCGTTGGTACATGGTGACCTCAGGTGCTCCGTGGAACCCGTTGAAGTTCGACCCTGCGGGCGTGCGCGAGACCTACGCCAAGATGTTCCTGACTCTGTGGAATGTCTACAAGTTCCACGTCAACTATGCTGTCATGGACGATTTCGAACCCACGGACAATTCGGTGGCCTCGCGCGCTCCACTCGACAGGTGGTTGCTCTCGCGGCTCAATGCTGTGGGTTTATCCCTCCACGACCAGTTCGTCGGTTGGGACTTCCACAAGGCGTGCAGGGAATTGGAGGACTTCGTCGTCAACGATCTCTCCAACTGGTATGTTCGCCGCAGCCGACGCAGACTGTGGGATGACGCTGAGTCGGCTGACAAACTGGCTTGCCAACACACGCTGCATGAGGTGCTGGTCACGGTCTGCAGGCTGATGGCGCCCGTCGCCCCATACATGGTCGATGAGATCCACCGCAATCTGGTCGGTGAGTCCGTTCACCTGGCTGATTGGCCAGCTGGAACACCGGGATGTCGCAGGGACATCCAGATCCTGCACATCCCCGGAAAAGTTCGAGGTCTTCCGTCTCGGGATGAGGAACTTGAGGAGAGGATGTCCCTCGCGCGCGCGCTCGCGGAGGCGGGCAGGCGCATCAGAGTTGATGCGGGACGTCGGCAGAGGTTGCCGTGCCAAGCCGGCTGGTTGGTCGGAGGTCTCGACATCTCCGAGTTCCATTCACTGCTCGCCGACGAGTTGAATGTGGAGGCGCTGACCACCGAGGACGACCTCGATCGCTTCCAGCAGATCGAACTGGTACCCAACTGGAAGGCGCTAGGAGCCAAGGCACGGGCTGACCTGCCCAAGGTCAAGGAAGCGCTGGCGGCCGCCGATGCGGATGAGACATGGGCTGCCATACAGGCAGGGAAGTGCGAACTCGCCGGCTTCGAGATCACACCAGACGACGTCGAGGTGCGCCGCGTGGAGAAGGAGGGCTATGCGGCTGCTTCAATCGAATTCGGGGAAGGTGAGGCTGCGGAAACGGTCAGCCTGGTGCTCGACATGTCTTCCACTCCCGACCTGCTTTCAAAGGGGCTCGCACGCGACATCATCCGGCGGGTGCAGCAGAAACGCAAGAACCTCGACCTCGATATCGCTGCACGCATCTCACTCACGGTCTGGCTCGGCGATGGCTCACCGGAACTGGGCGACGTAGATTGGGAGCATGTGCAGACTGAGACCCGCACAGATGTGGGAGTCCTTCTCTCAGGGAAAGGACCTGAGGAAGCAGATTCGTTCACCGTTGACGAGGCGTCCATCCACTTCTCGTTCGACTGAAGGCGGCTGGTCCGGAGACCTGCGGGCTCGGCATTGACGTACGGCTATCTTTTTCGTACGCCCGCGCAAGGCTCCGACGAAGGTGGAGGACGGAAGATGTCGATTCTGAGTACATTGGACTTCGTCGAGGATGTGCTGGCGTTCTCCCAGTTCGGCCAGCCGACGCAGACTGAGGAGTACCACTGGGAGGCTGCCGGGCGTCAGGGAAGCGTTCTCAAGGCGGTCAACGAGTATTGGACTTCAGGACAGCGTCAGGCGCACAGCCTGCACGAGATATCCTACCGTGCCTGCTACAAGCCGCAACTCCCCCGATTCTTCATCGAGCGGCTCACCGAGCCCGGCGACGCTGTCTACGACCCGTTCATGGGGCGCGGAACAACACTGCTCGAGGCGTGGCTGCTGAAGCGTCGCCCGCTCGGCAACGACATCAATCCGCTCAGCCGCGTGCTGCTCGAACCGCGCATCAACCCACCACCGCTCGAAGCGGTCGCGCAGCGCCTCGACTGCATTGACCTCAGCACGGCTGTGGAGGAGTTCAAGGAACTGGAGGTGTTCTACCATCCCAACACCCTGCGCCAGATCATCGCGTTGAAGGAATACCTGCTCAAGCGAGAAGAGGAAGGGGAACTCGATCAGATCGACCGCTGGATCCGCATGGTGGCCATCAATCGCCTGACCGGCCACTCTAACGGCTTCTTCTCGGTCTATTCCATGCCACCCAACCAGGCTGTATCGATCGCTTCCCAGCACAAGATCAACGAGCGCCGCGAGCAGATTCCAGACGAGAGGGATATCGCCCCACGCATCCTCAAGAAAACCAGTTCACTGCTCAGGGATTATCTGGGCTCACCCCTCACCGACCACGGTCAACTGCTATCCGCGTTGCTGACGACCGATGAGGCCTCCGAAGTCACCGGAATTGAGTCTGGCTCCGCCCAACTGGTGGTGACTTCACCACCCTTCCTCGACGTGGTGAACTATCAGGCTGACAACTGGCTGCGTTGCTGGTTCCTCGGCCTCGACTCATCCGAGATAGCCATCACGCAACTGAAGAATGTCGATGACTGGGTTGCTGCGATGACCGCAGTGATGCGGGACCTGAGGCGAATAGTCGCTCCAGGCGGTCACGTCGCCTTCGAGGTCGGCGAGGTTCGCGGCGGCAAGCTGCTGCTCGAGGAACTCGTCCTGCCGGCGGGGGTCGAAGCAGGATTGGATCCTGTCATCATCATGATCAACGCTCAGGAATTCACCAAGACAGCCAACACCTGGGGCGTGGACAACCAGAAGAAAGGAACCAACACCAATCGCATCGTGGTCTTCCAGCGATGAACAATCAGGAATCATAGGCGGCGCGAAAGGAGCCCATCGAGTGCATCATCCACATCGGCGTTAGGTGGCATTTGTACGAGGACATCCTGCCCATCGTGGTCGCCGGGCTTCGGTGTGCATGCTCGCCGCCTATCCAGCCGACCACGGCGATTTCTTGGCCGGCGATTATCCGCTTGTCGCTGGCCGAGGGCACGTCGAGGCAGCACCAGACATAGAACTCGGGCGTGCGCTTGCGGGCGTAGTCCTCACGCACTGGCAGGTTGAGTTTCGGGTTGAGCGGGAACACGCTCGTCTTCAACTCGATTCTACCATCGAAATCGACCTTGCCTTTGGTATCTCCAACCTCGTTATGCCGCCAGTCGCCGTAGAACCACTGTGCGAAAGCGAACTCACCCAGGACCCCGGAATCCGTGTCCACAGGCGAGGTCTTGGTTCGATGGACGGTCACCTGCTTGCGCAACTCGGCCGCGGCATCGATCATCTCCTGCGTGATGGTCACGCGCGGAATCTCGTCACGTCTCAAATCAACCATTGCAATCCCCTCAGGCGACCGGCTCGGTGGCATACTCGGTCGGCAGGAGCAACTCGACGCCGAACAGCGGATCAGGGTCGGTGAGGTCATGGTAGGCGATCACCGCCCCGCCATCGGGCAGGATTGTCATGCTGGCGAAATCGAAGCGCACATCGTTGCCCGCTCCACTCGTCGAGTCGGAGTCACCCTGGCCGAGGTAGGTCATGCTGTCCGGTTCCATCGACTCGCTGAATCCGCGGATGTGCCAAGCGACGTCGACGTCTGGCCCCTCGGAGCTCTGGTAGCGCACATTGAGCACGAACAGGTCGTGCACCCCGTTGGAATGGAACTCCCACTCCTCGATGTCGGCAGCAACGTCCGAGATGTCGTAACTCTGGTTGGTCCAGTTGTCACCCCCATCCCAGGAGAGCATGTGGGTGATGTTGAGGCCGGTGCGCTTGACGCAGTGCAGGGCGGTGGAGGAGTCGATGGCGCAGTATTGGGAAGGCAGTGAATTCCCGTCCGGAGTCTCAGCCCGCCACCAGTCGAGGTTGGTGTCCACCCAGGCGTCACCACCGTCCTGGAAGTAGTCCGGGAAGTAGAGCCCGCCAGAGGGCACCGGGAAGGAGCGCATCTCCTTGTGCGGCTTGTGGTAATCCCAGGACACCGGCAGTTCGTCGAACTCAAGGTCCACTTGTGTGCTGGGAAGGTTGGCATCCCTGTCAGGGAAATCGAAGGGGTAGTAGTTCAGCCCGTCCACGCTGATCTCCCCACCGCGGTTGCTGCTCTGGTGCCAGAAGTTGGAGATGACCAGGCTCGCCCACTCTCCGCTGCCGATGTTGCTGCTGATCGGCCCGACAACCTCCACCTGCCACGAGCGGTCGTAGAACGGCTCGGTGTAGCGATTGTAGCACCAGGTCCAATCTTGATCGTCGGCGTCCCACAGGAATGCGTAGAACTGGTCTGCGCCAGATGAACTCGGATAGGGGAACCAGCCCATGGCGATGATGTCGCCCGTGGTCGTCTGCACGATGCTCCCCTCACCAAGCCCCTCTTGACCGGGAATGGTAATCTTGGGGGTCCGGCAACTGAGGTCCTGCACCACCGGCGGCACCCACTCCTTCCAGGTGTGCCCCCTGTCCTCGGACCA
>CALCOR010000063.1 GCA_937897085.1 uncultured euryarchaeote
TCACCGTTCGTAAGTTCCGCGAGGACCCGATAACGATGATCGATCTCATCCAATGGAACACCGTCACCAGCCGCCTCGCCGCCATGATGTGGGCCTGGGTGGACGGACTGGACGCCAAACCCGCCAATTTCATCATCTCTGGTGGTACCGGTTCCGGGAAGACCACCACCCTGAACTGCCTGGGCATGTTCATCCCGTGGGATAAGCGACTGCTCACCGTCGAGGACACCGCTGAACTGCAGTTGTTCCATGACCACTGGCTGCGGATGGAGACGCGCGCTGAGCGGCCGGATGGCACTGCCGAGGTGGACATGAATGACTGCCTGCGCTCAAGCCTCAGGATGAGGCCGGACCGCATCATTGTCGGCGAGGTTCGCGGCAGTGAGGCGTCTACTCTGCTAACCGCCATGAACACAGGTCACGACGGCTCGTTCGGCAGCCTGCACGCCAACACAGCCTCAGAGACGGTCACCAGGATGACATCGCCCCCGATGAACGTGCCACCGATTATGATGGTGGGGCTCGATATCATCATCGTCCAGCAACGACTGCATCAGGGTGGAAAGCACGTTCGCAGAATCGTCGAGATTGCTGAGATCGCTGGTATGGAAGGCGACCGTCCGCGGTTGAACCCGGTCTGGAAGTATGATCCTGCGACCGACACCATCTCAGAGACCGGCGTCCCTAGCAAGTTGCGCGAGATGATCTGCTCATCCGCTGGTATCAGGCCGGCAGACTTCGAGGCGCACGTTCGCCAGCGAGAGCAGATCCTGCTCGACCTGATGGACCGCGGGGTGCGCGACATAGAGTCAGTATCGAAGGTCATCCAGTCGTTCTACGCGCAGCGCGATTGAGTTGTTCAATCGCTGCCGCCGGATAGTCTCCGGAGCATTTCGTCGGCCGAGTCGAGTTTATCCTTGACCCGCTCGATGTCCGCCTGTTCACCCACAGGTTCGGACACACTGGCGAGGCTGGGCGGCTCGCGACCCATATCGCGCAGCACTTCACGCATTGATTCGACGACTCCGGACACCTGATCCGAGTCGAGGGAGAGGCTGGTGGGCAGCGCAGGGATATCCTCCGCGTCGATGTAGCCCATCTCGGCGGCGAGGACACCCGCTGCCGCGAGCATGCGCGGCCTTACTTCTGGGTGGTCGGAGTTCCAGCCGCGGCGCTCAAGGAAGCGGATTAGCAGTGCATGTTCGACCGGAGTGAAGGCGCCATCCGCCCGCCGGATGATGGTCTCCACGACTCGCTCGAACGCCTCCATCTGGTTCTCGATGCGTTCGAGCACGGCGATCGCCTCAGGTGTGATGTCGGTGCCTCCGCGGTAGAGTTGCTCCAACGCCCGCTGGCGTCGGGCAGTTACCGGGTCCATCTCATGCTCGCTCGCTTTGAGCGACACCTGCAGGTCGAACAGTCCGTGAATGCGCCCGCTGATGGCGGGAAGGTCCAGATCCAACCCCGCCTCGGCTGCAGACAGTTCGAACTCCATGCGTGCGCGGGCGATGTCGCCACCGGCTCTGTCGAGGATGACGTCGAGAGTGTCAAGCAAGCCGGCACGGGCTCCTTCGAGATCGTTCAGCGCCCTACGCTCTCTCCAAGAGCCGGGATGCGCACCGCTGGTCGCTTCCTCCTCGCTGCGCAGGCCGATCATGTTCGTCAACTCTGCCAGAATGTGCTCGCGCACCTCTGAGTGCTGGATTCCGAAACCCAGTCTGCCCAGGTCATCGATGAATGCGGCTATGTCCAGCTCATCGTGCTGGCGACCGACCAGCAGGAACTCCCGCAGTTGGCTGGTCAGTTCAGCACGGCGAGCTTCGAGTTCGAGCATCGAGGCACCCGACCCTTCGTCAACCGTCACCGGCGCTGGATCGGTGTCGATCGGCTCGGTCTCCTCGACAACTTCGACTTCCTCAACTACCGGTGCTTCCGTCACGGGAGCCGGTTCAGCCGCAACAGCGATCGTTGGCGCTCCGCGCTTGCCCTGCCGCAGGCTCTTCTTCACCCGGCCCCATGAGCCATCCTCTGTGCCGAGAACACCGGCCACCCTACCGAGCAGTTGGTTCTTCGAGCCGGACCGTTGCAGATTCAGGCTCACGCATAGCGCGTGCAACTCGTCGCGGTTCATCTCCGGCAGTGCTTCGGCACTGAGTTTCTTCGGGTCGTGGTTGAGGTGCAGCCAGAGTCGCTGCCACTTCTGCTTCTTGGATCCGGAACTCTTGATGCCGAACACCTTCAACAGGTCACTCAGGCCCTTCTCCGGGTTCGCCCGCAATCCTTCCAGGGTGAGATCGACATCGGAGAGCACTAGCGCGGCGATCAATCGTGCGCGTAACTGCTCGACATTCCCACTCTTCGACAGGTCATGCTGCTCAGCGATGCTTCGCAGGTCCTCCAGACGGCTCTGGTAGAGCCTCTCGAGCAGTTCCCGGTCGACATCCATGGGGCTCCCTAGGTGTTGGTGCACAACAATTTGGACATCTATGTTGCGCCTACGGCGACCCTCAACCGTCCCTTCTGGTCGGCGACAGGTTCAAACCGAGCCGTCAGAGGTTGCGACCGGTCCTTACGTGGGACTCTGAGGTCCCTCTCATGGGCGATTACCGCAAGACAGCGCTGCGGCGCATGAAGGACGCCGAGGTAGAGTGGAAGAAATGGCACAAGGTTGTGGCGAAGGATGCCAAGTCGATGGTCGGGGATATGCTCGTGGAGTTGGACAACCGGCACCAGAAACTGCTGAGCGAATTCTCCGCCGCTGGGCAACGCCGTGATGCCGTGTCCAAAGATATGGCTGGAATCCAGAAGGAAGTCCAGAGTGTTCAGAAGGCGATGACGCAGGGGAGCGTGAACTGGCAGAGTGTGTCAGAGCGGCTGCTCAACCTAGCTGCGGCCATCGGCGGTGTCAGGGCTGGTTTCGCCAGTGTCGAAAGCACCCTGCGCCGCATACGTGAGCAAGGTCCGAACGCCGTCGAGATCATCGATCACCTGACCGAGGAGTTGCAGAAGGAGAGGCAGAACTGGGAGCAGTCAGCGAGCGCGTTCGAACACATCTACATCGAACTTGAGAGTGCTCACCTTCCCCCTGGAATCCAGGACGCCAATGACTACGTCGAACACGGTATGTTCGAGCCACACATGGCCCGAGCCGGAAATGACGATTCGCCAGCCGCGGTGGAGGAGGTCACCAGGAAGATCCACAAGCGGTTGTATCCGAACGAGCCTGACAGAGAACCGAGCGGCGCGGAGATCGCTGCACAAGCCGGCGAAAAACTACTGCCTTCCAACGATGAGGAAGTCGAAGATTGACTCACAGGTCGAGAAAGGGATCGGACCCCGATTCACGACCGTGCAGTTCGGGTTGCACCTCCGCGGTCAGTCGCAGCAGTTTTTTCCAGTCTCCGAGCAGGAATCGCGTCGTTTGCATGGCTGCATCAAGATTGCACAGACGTTCCATGCTCACGCTCGCCCGTCCCCGCCGGTCGAGCAACTCGAGGCAAATCTCTACTTTCGGTTGCTTCTGCACGAGTTCTCCTTCGAGGTTCTTGAGCACTTCCTGGGTGAACAGATCACGCCTCTGCTCCGCTTCGCGGAGCATTGGTCCGGGTTGCCTGTTACGCACCATCATACCTAGCCGGTCATGCAGTTCTTCGTCAATGCCGTCGAGTAGACACATGGACAGTTCATGCGCCAGCGTACCCTCGATGTCGGTCAGTTCGCCGGCGATTCTGGGTGGGAAGCCGGTGCGTGCCACCAGCACCACCATCCCTGCCAGGGGCGAGGGCAGGAAGCGAATCAATTCGTCCTCCTTGGGATCGTGGCTGAGCGCGTGTCTCCTGGTCTTGGCACCCGTCAGACGATGCAGATGCCGTGGGATCACATATCCGTCGATATCACCTGCCTGACGCAATCCCTCCGCCCACTCGAAGAACGCCATCGCATCACCAGCTGCCACCCCATCCGGGAGGTCGACCTCCTCCAATGCCGAATGTGCTGCCGCATCCCTGACTCGCATGTCGGAGCGGTACCTCCTGAGTTGACGGCGCTGCAGTCTGGTCTCCGCCAGCACGATGGCGCGATGCGGGAGGTGGCTGGGTCTGTCCTCTGAGACGATGATGTGGTTCCAGTCGCGCAGCGCCAATCCTCCAATCACCTCGAGTCCGGATTCGAGTTCTCCTCGAGCCCGGAGGTCGAGGGCA
>CALCOR010000064.1 GCA_937897085.1 uncultured euryarchaeote
CATGGACAAGATGCTCGTCGACAGCATGGGTGATGTTGTCATCACTAACGACGGGGCTACCATCCTCAAGGAGATGGACATCGAGCACCCGGCGGCGAAGATGATCATCGAGGTCGCCAAGACGCAGGAGCAGCATTGCTTCGACGGTACCACCACTGCGGTTGTCATCGCCGGTGAGCTGCTCAAGCGCAGCGAGGACCTCATCGACCAGAATGTCCATCCGACGGTCATCTGCGAGGGATTCAGGCTAGCCGCCGACAGGTCGGTCGCCCTGCTCGCTGAGCACACCATCGCCGTCGATGACGAGGAGACCCTGATTGAGGTGGCCAAGACCGCCCTAACCGGCAAGAGCGCAGGTGCGGTCAAGTCGTTCCTCGCCGACATCTGCGTCCGCGCCGTGAACGCGGTCGGCGTGGAGAATGGCAAGTCCCGCACAGTTGACCTCGACGACATCAAGGTCGAGAAGAAGCAGGGAGGCTCGATTCGCGACAGCGCGCTCGTCGACGGCATCATCCTCGACAAGGAGCGGGTGCACAGCGGGATGCCGCGCAGCGTGGACGATGCCCGCATCGCGCTCATCAACTCCGCCATCGAGGTGAAGAAGACCGAGGTCGACGCCAAGATCCAGATCACCGACCCGACCATGCTGGCGCAGTTCCTCGACGAGGAGGAGCGCTTCCTCAAGGGACTGGTCGACAAGATCCAGGCGGCAGGAGCCAACGTGATCATCTGCCAGAAGGGTATCGACGACCTCGCACAGCACTACATGTCCAAGGCGGGAATCTTCGCCGTGCGCCGAGCCAAGAAGAGCGACATGGAGGCGCTCTCCAAGGCGACCGGCGGGCGCATCGTCACGAACATCGATGACCTCTCAGCTGATGACCTCGGACATGCCGGCAGCGTGGAGGAGCGCAAGATCGGCGAGTCTGACATGGTGTTCATCACCGGTTGCCCAGAAGCGAAGTCGGTCTCTGTGCTGTTGCGCGGGGGAACCGAGCACGTAGTCGACGAGGTGCGTCGCGGATTCGATGACGGAGTAGGAGTCGTCAGCGTCGCCTGGGAGGATGGCGCGGTGCTCACCGGAGGCGGCAGCGTGCTCGCTGCCTTGTCGCGAGAACTGCGCACCTATGCAGAGAGCATCGGCGACCGCGAGCAGATGGCCATCGAGGCATTCGCCGGAGCCCTAGAGGTGATTCCCAGAACCCTCGCCGAGAATGCCGGACTCGATCCTGTCAACACCATCATCGCAGTGCGCAAGGCGCACTCGGAGGGCAACTCCTCCTACGGAGTCAACGTCTTCGAAGGTGGGGTGATGGACATGCGAGAGGCGAACGTCCTCGAACCTCTGCGAGTGGTCGAACAGGCGATTCAGAGCGCCACCGAAACTGCAACGATGATTCTCAGGATCGACGATGTCATCTCCAGCAGGCAGGTGTCGATGTCCGATGACATGGACGCCATGGACTTCTAAGTCCGCAGCATTAGTTCATCTGGAGTCGTTGCTGGTAGAACTGTTAGGACCGTAGGTCCCAACAGTTGCTGTCTCGTAACGCGCTAGGTTCAATAGGCCACTCAGGGTGGAATGCACGTCCACAGAGTAGGTCGGAGGCGAGCAGCATGGCAGCGGTTGTCAAGGTCTGGATAGATGAGGGTTGTATCACCTGCGACGCCTGTGAGGACACCTTTCCCGAGGTGTTCCATGTCACAGATGACACCTGCTTCATCCGGGCCGAAGCGCGCGTCGATGGCGCATACGACGAGAACCGCGACTCGAAATCTGCGGTCACTTCGGAATTCGCAGCCCAGTTGGAGATTATCGAAGAGGCGGCAGATGAATGCCCTGTGGACGTGATCATCGTCTCCGTCGAGACGGAAGGTGACGAGGCTGAACCGGCAGACGAGGCTGCTCCGGAAGCGGAGGAGGCGGAACCTGTAGCCGCCGAGGAGGCCGAGGCACCTGCAGCGGCAGAACCAGCGGCAGCAGCATCCGGTGAACTGGATGAACTGATGCAAGGGGAGCGGGACCTGCTCCTCCTGATCGGCTCG
>CALCOR010000065.1 GCA_937897085.1 uncultured euryarchaeote
CGTCCAGAGCCTCGATGGGATGAGCGCCCGCTATTCTCAGGTACCCGATGACGTGTTGGAGAAGATTAGCATCCGCATCACGAACACGCTCAAAGGGAGCGTCAACCGGGTGGTCTACGACATCACGCACAAGCCGCCTGGCACCATAGAGTGGGAGTAGGACCCTTCGTTTGCGTATTGTTGGCGGTTCCCGCCAACCGCGCCCGTATACGTGCGTGAGGGGGCAGGGTTGAAGGGCATCGCATGGTCGACTTACAGCGATGCAGAGAGCCATGCTGCCTGCGGGCATCGTTCTGCTCATGCTGTTAGCGGCAGCATTCGCCGCGCCGCTGACATCCTTCAGCGGTGCCGATCCTGCGGATGCAGATATCGCGGCCTCAAGCGCTGACCGTACACCCTTGGGGGTACACACCGACCCTCTCGATGACGGACTTCGCATCAAACTCGGGATGTCTGAATGGTTCGAGCCGGTGCAGGTGATCGTGCAGTTCGATTCGGGTCTGGCTGGGGATTCGGAGAAGAGCCTGCTCGTGAAGCACGGCCTGCTCCCCCAGGCAGCTTCGGAGATCGTGCCGTCATGGCTGGCCAAAGGACTGCCCGCGGACATCCACGCATTGGCCAGTGAGCCCGCAGTTGTCTGGATAGAGTACAATTCCCCGCTGGTCTACCACATGAATGTCACCAAGGAGGTCATCGGGGCAGTCGACGTATGGGACCGTTCCCGATTGGATGACCTCGGAATCGAGCGTGGCTCACCCATCACCGGAGCAGGAGTCACTGTCATCGTGCTCGATTCGGGCATCGATGCGACTCACCCGGACTTGGATTGGACGCCTCAGACGACCACCAATCCGCGCGGACCTGCACCCCGTGACAAGGTGATCCTGAACGCCAAATTGGACCAAGGGAGCGGTTCGACCACCCCCACATTCGTGTGGCAGGCGAGCGAGTTCATGCAGAACACGGACACCACCTCAGGACATGGGACTCACGTGGCTGGGACTGTGGCAGGGAACGGGGATGCCTCGGCGGGTGACAAGGTAGGGATAGCACCGGACGCCTGGCTCATCGGACTGTCGATGGGTGAGGCTGTGTTCACCTTCGACGAATACTCGGCACTGGAATACGCCTGGCGGCTGAGTGAGCCGAATTCGATCACCCAGAACTCATGGAACATCCGCGTCATCACCAACTCATGGGGCCCTGGCTTCCCGTTCGACTCCTACGACCCCAACGACCTCACCGTGCAGATCATCGAGAAGATCGTGGTTGAGAACAACGTTGCTGTCATCTTCGCCAACGGCAACAACGGCGGCGACGGCTCGGATGACCAGTCGAACATCTTCGCCAAGGTTCCGGCGGCGATCGGCGTGGCGGCATCTCAGCGGAACGGGGTGGGCATGGCTGATTTCTCCAGTCGAGGCGATGCGTCTGACATCGCCACGTGGCCGGATGTCACCGCTCCCGGAGTCGACATCTGGTCCGCTGCCGCTCGCGCCTCGATGATCGGTGGTGCCATCGGTGCAGGGGATACCGCCAACGGCGAGTTGGACTACTACTACCTCGCCATCAGCGGGACGAGCATGGCCACGCCGCATGTGGCGGGCCTCGTCGCGCTGTTGTGGCAGGCGGCGCCTTCGATGAAGATGAGCGATGTAGACGAGGACCTGATGCTCGAGGGAGACGTGACGCTAGTCGACCCCAATGGCATCGCTCCGCCGCAGACCGCCAGCAGGCCGATACACGAAGCAGAGCTCATCCTCAAACTCACCACCGACTACATCACAGAAGGAGAGAATCTGGCCAGTAATTCCTCAGCGGGCCTGGAGGGTCGTGCGCTCGACTACGTGCAGGGATACGGGTTGGTGAACGCCCAGCGGGCTGTGGCAGTGGCGCTGGTGCTGCAGGAGTTGCGCGACCCCGACCGTGATGGCTTCGAGGATGCGGAAGTGACCGTGTTCGATGCCCTCGAGCGCTGGGAGGCGACGCTGCTCAACGGCACCGAGGAGCGTGAAGGAGAGGGCCTGCGCATGGGATGGGACGGGGAGTTCTCGGTCATCTCAGCGCAGAACGACTTCCCACCCGCTTCGAGTCAGGAGCGCTGGATCTGGATTCCCGCCGGCACCACGCAGGTGACGTTTGACCTCGACTACAACCCGGCCGACCTGTCCAACATCTGGTGCCCCACCACGAGCAACCTGTTCCTTGTCGCCGATACCGATGGCGACGGCAACATCGACATCCAGGGGACGCCGGATA
>CALCOR010000066.1 GCA_937897085.1 uncultured euryarchaeote
ATGAAGAAGCCGTAGTTGGCGACCGAGGTCCTGGCTCCAGCATCCAGTTTGGCGCGCATCGCCTCCAACGAAGTGGCAGCAGGAATGTTGTTCGGCATGTCGAGGAAGGAGGTCACGCCGCCTGCCACAGCCGCCCGCGCACCACTGGACAAGGTCTCCTTGTGCGGTTGGCCCGGTTCGCGGAAGTGCACCTGCGGGTCGATGGCGCCTGGAAGCAGGTGTAGTCCCTCGGCGTCGATCACCGTCTCCCCAGAGCGTGGTTCGAGTCCCCCTCCGACAGCCACGCTCTCGATCGAACCGGCCGTGACTCGCACATCACCAGCAGCCACGCGGCCATCTGGGAGCACCATGTCCGCACCGCGGATGAGCATCCCTTCGTCAGACATCGCCGCCCTCGCCATGCCAGTCGGGCGCTGGACCCATTGATGATTGCTCCTGCCGCTGGTTGGGATAGCGCCTGGTGGATTTGAACCACCGGTCTCCGGGTTATGAGCCCGACGAGATGACCTGACTACTCCAAAGCGCTGCCCGCGGCGACCGGCTCGCCCTATTTGAAGACCATCGAACAGCCCTCGGAATGGCCTGTTCCTCCATCCCTGACCCGTTGCCTTTTTCGGGTACCGAATCCCACAATCATGTTGATGGCTGCACACCGTATGCCCCCGCTCCTGCTCGCGCTGCTGCTCTGTACGTCAGTTCTGGCAGGGTGTTTGTTCGGGGAAGATGAGGCGAAGCCTGGGCCGGTCAAGCTCGTGTGGACACTGGATGCGACCAACGGAACAGTGCATCACATGATGGTGCCCAACTCGAACAACCAGACACAGGATATCATGCAAGCGACCTTTGAATTCGACTTCAACGAGACCTACAGCGAGGGTGGTGATGTCACCGAGTTCTTCGTGATTCCAGGAGACGGCTCGCCCACTGTGGTGGTGGATGCCTCCTCGCAGTCGATCGTGAGCGTGGATTACGACAGCCACGGAATATTCCGCGCCATAGTAGGCGCAAACGATTCCGAGGGGAACTCGGCCACCGGTGAAGTGCTGCTGCGCGTCGAGTACATGGTTCACTACAACAACACGCAGGCGACCGGCGACCCCAATCCGGTGTGGTTCGAACTCACTGGGGGTTCAGAGGAGGCATCGCCCGCACGCGTGGATGTCTCCTGCCATGTGGTCAATCCGCAGGGTTTCTTTTTCTCTGGTGGGTCTGCGACAGTGGTCTGGACGGTGCATGACGGAGAGGATGCCGAAGTCGATTCACAGACCGCGGAGGTCGCCGACGGTACTGAAGGGGATTACGAATTCTTCCGCACCAGTCCAGAGGCCGGTGGCTGGAGACTGGAGATCGGTGTCGACGGGGACGACATCGAGACCTACACG
>CALCOR010000067.1 GCA_937897085.1 uncultured euryarchaeote
ATTGCAACGCTCCAGTTTGACCCATATTTCTGAGGTGCCAATATTCGGGGCATATGAGTTGAGGCGAATGAGAGGAGTGTTCCCGATTGCCTGGACGACGTCAGTGTGTGCCCCTTGGGATGAGTCCATGGGCCTTGACTCGGGAGTTTTCGCTATCATGCTTCGCCCGCGGGTGGGGGTGCGCGCGCGGTGCTCTCAGTCGAGGGGGTGGTAGCCGTAGACCCAGTGACTGTGATACTCTGACTCTGATGCCGTGCCGGCCTCGCGCATGTTCCCGAGCACGGATGTTATGGCGCTGCATACCGCTCGGTCGCGGTCTTCGCCCTCGATTAGCGGGGCGGCTATCTCAGAGAGTCGGGGGACGAGGATGAAGCGTTCCGAATCCTCATTGGAGAAGCCGACGATGTGGTCGCTGATCTCACTGGAAAAACCAGCAGCCTCGAATGCGTCCAGCATCACGTCGATGGAGAACGGTTCGGGGAAGATGCGGTCGACGCGGCGCTCGGCTTGATGCGCGTCAATCTCGCCCATCTCAGCGAGCAGTGCCTGACGAGCCGAATCGTCCCGGAGGTGCTCGCGCACCGCACGGTATGGGTCGTGCAGCAGAGATGCGTTGGCTGGCAGCATGTTGCTGTGGACATCGCCGCTGTCCCAGACGAACACGCCGCCTTCCGCCAGTGATCCAGCGAATTGAACACCCAGATCTGGGAGCGCTTTGGTCGGCACGAGGTGCAGGGTGGAGGATGAGATGATCACATCCACTTTGCGCCCATCGAGCATATCTTCCAATCGATGGAAGGCCGGTTTGCCCCCCTCGCTGGTGAACATAGAGAACACGAAATGCACATCATTCCGGTGGCCAAGCAGTTCCCTCGCCTTGCCGAACCAAGAGACCAGTGGGTCGACCAGCACCAACTCGATAGAGAGGTTAGCGGCGTCGGTGAGTTTCAGCAGTTCGATGGCGGACCCTCCGGTTCCCGCGCCATAATCCACAACCAGTGATCCTTGTTGGATATGTGGCATCGCCAACTCCAGCAGGTGCGCTACTGAATCCCTGTGCCAACCGGCCGGCCGGTCGACATCGCCATCGAGGTAGAGTGCATGGTGGTATGAGTCGCCGTCGGCGACCTCGGCGGGAGTGAGGCTCTCCGGCCTCCATCCTGTGGCCATTGGTCACCTCCGCGGTCACATCACGGATAGCCCTTCGGGGGGTAAGGAGTCCCGCTCAGAACCACCCCGATCGCGCCTCCTCCTTCTCCAGCGAACAAGCAACATGACCGCAAGCCCAAGCAGCCCAGTGACTACCACCAAGGCGAGGATTGGCAGGAACACTGCG